>NZ_SPVJ01000149.1:0-1774 GCF_004634465.1 Bradyrhizobium sp. MOS001 | reverse complement strand
TTGCCCCATTGATCAGCGAAAGGGAGGATACCATGGTCCGTGACCTTTTGCTCCTCGTCGCCGTTTCGATTGTTATCTGGAGCGTCTTTGGAAATTCGCACACAGGACCCCGGCACCCGCGAGGTGAAGCACTCTCCTTGAATGCCGTTCCGGATTTGCAGCGAACGTCTGAGTTCAGTCCGTATGTGAGGACAGAGCGCTGATAGTTCTGTCGCCCTGTGCCCAAGTCAGCACTCGCAGGCCAGTCTTGTATCTCCTACGCGCACTCTCGTGAGCCCAGCACGTTCTGCACAGGGTCAGCGGAGGATGGCTGTTGGGGTAGCTCCGGACCTCTCCTGCGGAGTTGCGGCACTTGTCGCTGTCGCAATTGGGATTGTTGTTTGGATTATTCACATGGGCCCCGGTCAGGTCGCGATCTGCCTAAAGTGAACGAAGATTGTGACGAGTGCGTGCATGGGAAAAGCCTCACCGCGCCGAACAGGCCGCTCCAGCGGTAGGGTCGCGAGCATGCTGGAGCCGCGCAGTCACGACGTGCAAAGCGCTCCGGGACGAATTGGACCGGCGCGAAGCGTGATTCAAATGCTGTCGAGCGCCAGCGTTCCTATTGAAGATGTGTTGGAGGCAGGCTACCCGCGAATTTAATGTGGCAACGTATCATTTGTAAGCGCGCGAGCGCGCCGAAAGCAGAGGATGGCGTCGGTGCGCTGGACAAGCCGCGCGCTCGCGGCCCCAGCGTCCCCGGCCTCCTTTGTCCCAAAAGCCCCCGGAGAGGATTGGGGCCGTCGCGCGGCAACCGAACGTGCGAGACTTCAGGCTGACATCTGGTAACAAGGAGATTGCGAGGAGGCTCGGCGGCACCGCCAAGCAAGTCTCACAGCAGAAAGCCAGGCTGCTCGCGCGATTGCAGATCAATTCGCCCGACGAGATCGCCGATGCATGAGCGATGGGCGGCCTGGCCCAGCTATCGAGGCATCACGTAGAATCTCGCCCGCGAAACCAAGCGCACGTCTCTTGTAGGAGCGGTCGGCGCACACTATTGGGCTAGGATCAAAGATCATCCGCGCCGCTGCCACTGGTCCAAGGTTAACGAATGGTTAAGCCGGATCTGGGAGGTTGCAATGGGGGTGACCTAAAAAAGAGGTCCACCATGTTGAGGCTGAAGGAAGCTGCCCCGGTATCTCGCGATTTGAACATCGGCCAGATCGACACCGCCGAGTTGCTGCTGCACCGCGTGTACGCCTTTGGAGCGGCCGAGGGAAGCCCCGGCGACTCAGTGGGGCAAGACGATGCGGGCTGGGAACGGGCAGAAATGGCTCTCCTACAGGCGGAGATTGACACCCAGCGCCAAATTATCAAGCTGCTCCGCAACGAATTGTCAGACCTGAAAAAGGAACGGGACGCTTGGCGCAGTCGGGCTCACAGGCTGTGTCGATCGGTTTCGACTGACCTCACGGCCACCCCGCGCCCCGGATCGTTTGCGGCATCTCTCCACCAACGTCGAATACATTTCCGGCAGCATTGACTCAAACAATTGCCGCAAGGACCGCACCTCGCCGACAATAAGGGTGCCCCTGGGTCATTGTACTCGAGGTGCAATGTGATTCTGACGAGACCAGAACCTTCGCCTACGTGGCGGGTCAAAAAGCTGACCTCTCCTCCTTATGGGTACGCGCCCTAGCACTACTTTGGCAGAATGTGTTTGCGCCCCTGTTTTTCAAGGATTTGCTTTCGGCAATATGGGCACTGCTGAGACGGCGGCCGAAGGATGAGATCG
>NZ_SPVJ01000148.1:0-1793 GCF_004634465.1 Bradyrhizobium sp. MOS001 | reverse complement strand
CCGCGCGCATCGTGGCCCACGACATGGAACGAGTTTTTGCCGATATCGATGCCGATCACGGCGATCGCGGTATTGAGTGTCTGGGACATGGCGTGCTCCTTGTCTTGGCGCCCCTGGCCAGCTTATCGCTGGCGGGGCAGGAGCACGGCCGGACCATCCCATTAGCGGACCTGACGCGCTCCCGGTGCGGTGTGTTAAAATAGCAGGGAACGGATCGTGTCTATGCCAAGAACTGCTGCTGTCATCGGCACCGCCATCTTCTTCGTGTTCGCGCCCTGCGTGGTGGCTGGGGTGGTCCCGTGGTGGATTTCACGCTGGGAGTTCAGGTTGCCGTTTCTCGGCGTCGAGCTCACGCGCTTCGTCGGCGCCGCGCTAATTCTTGCCGGCTTAGCCGGGCTCGTGGATTCATTCGCGCGTTTCGCACTGCAGGGGCTCGGCACGCCGGCGCCGATCGCCCCGACCCAACATCTCGTCGTTACCGGCCTCTATCGCTATGTGCGCAATCCAATCTACGTGGCGGTCGCCGCCGTCATTTTCGGCCAGGCGCTCCTGTTCGGCGATTGGGGGCTGTTCGCCTACGGCGCAGTCGTCTGGCTCGCCTTCCACCTTTTTGTCGTGGGCTACGAAGAGCCGACGCTAAAAAGGTCATTCGGCGCGGAATACGAAGCGTTCTGCATCAATGTGCCGCGTTGGATCCCGCGCCTAACTGCGTGGCGAGGCGGTCGGTAGCTGCCGTAGCGCATGACCTCGGCGCTGATTTTTGATGAGCTTCTCGAAGGCTCCTCAACAAAGTTTGTCTGCAATTGGGCCCATCAGCGAAGTGGCGGCACGCCTCATTGAGGTCCGATCAAATAGGGCATAGCGGACTGAATTTGCTCAGGTTGAGTTTTTCGTAGTTTGACCCAGAGCGGTCATCAGCCGCCGTATTCGGGCGAAGTTGATATAGATCAACCTTGATGATGTGCATAGTCGATACCGCAAAATGTTGCTTGCAGTCTCTTCGGTAGGAATGAGCCGCAAAGGATAGTCAGTCGTTCAATCATTGACACATAAGGAGACGCGCAAATGAGGAAGCTTGCTTCGGTAGGATTGATCGCCGCGGCCATGTTCGCTAGTCCGGCCATGGCCGCGTGGTACGACCAAAACGGCGCAGCCGTCCATCCGTCCCGCGTTGTTCACTGCATCCGGGCGCCAGACGTTGGCAGTTTTGCCGGAGGGCCGTTCAATAAGCCTCCCTGCGAACCGGCAAGCTGGCGTAGGTCGGCGTGGCGCGACAAAACCGGTGCAGTCGTCCCCACCTCTAACGTCGTTCACTGTGTCCGGGCTCCAGACGTTGGCAGTTATGCCGGAGGTCCGTTTAATAAGCCTCCCTGCGAACCGGCAACCTGGCGCTGAGGCGAGCGGCAAGATGCCGCCAACGTTCCCTGCGAAGCGAACGTTCGATGTCGGGACGGTTGGTTGACGCTGCGCGCTGGTGCCAAAATCACAGAGCGTAGACAAGTAGACAAAGAGAGCAACTGGCCGCCTGCGAGTGGCCAGTTCTCGCTTTACATCCGCGTCCACTGGGCGAGAGCAATATCCTCGATGGTCAGTGGAGACCGCCGTTTGTCAAGCGAATACAATCGAGCAGTTAACTACGGCGTCCGCAACGCGGTTCCGAGATGCGAACGGACGATATATCGAACGTCGGTTGTTGGCCGATTTTGTTGCAAAAGTCGGCTGTAACCGACGGATGTCTTTCGGCCATTCGAAGGCCGACCGGCTTTGATCCGCCGACCCGAATGCTCTCAACG
>NZ_SPVJ01000147.1:0-1870 GCF_004634465.1 Bradyrhizobium sp. MOS001 | reverse complement strand
GTTGAGAGCGTGAGGGGCGGCGGATCAAAGCCGGTCGGCCTTACCGAATGGCCGAAAGACATCCGTCGGCTACAGCCGACTTTTGCAACAAAATCGGCCACAAGCGGACCTTGGCCAGCATCACTCGATCACCTCAGATTGCTTAGTTGGCTGCGCGCACAACGGCCGGTGGCTGCCATGAGCCCCCACCGGCCGGCAGGATCGAAGGCGCCGTTGTCTTCGGCCAATATAAACGCATCACGAGGTAGATTTCGTCATTCGGCGCCGGCAACCAATTGGATTCCTTGTCGACGCCGGGCGAATCTTTTTGGATATACAACGTGAGAGAGCCGTCGGCATTCTTCTTCATGTCCGGCAGCATCGGCGAGTTGATCAGGTAGCGGTTGATCGGATTCTCGATCAGCAATTGGCTCTTGCCATCATACATCGTCACCGACCAGAAAGCCTCTACCGGCGGGAATTGTCCGGCGGAAAAAGTGATTGTGTACTTGTACTTGGAACCATCGAGCACCTCGCCATCAGCAAGCGCCTTCGTCATTGGATAGACGGCCTCGATTGCGTCGTTGCCATAGATGCCGCCCTTGGCTGCGGCAGCGCGCTTCAGCCAGTCGCCGCTGTAGAATTGCCGGTCTCCGAACAGCGATCCGATTTTCCAGCCATTTACGTCTTTCTGTCCACTAGCAAGATACTTTTCAACTTTCTCTTCGCCGTCCTTCATCCCCAGCCCGATTTCAATCTTGTGGGTCAGCGGAAGATCCTTGAAGTCGAAGGTCTTTCCGGGGCCGACGCCGATGCGCGTGAGCTTGGCGCGGATTTCCTTTTCCTCCGGCCCGGCCGGCGCAAATTGGAGAGCGAAGTCGAGATACTCGAAGAAGTTCTTCTTCACCAACTCCGCATTAGCCTTGGGAAAGTCGACGGCCGCTGCGGCGGGGGGCGCGGGCTGCTTGAGATAGGCCGACAGGGGCTGCACCTTATAGCCGGCCTGGACCTTCTCAACGTTCGGCATATCTGCCGGATGGAAGAGCTGGGTGCGGTAGGCGGCGGCGGAAAATTGTGTCGAGGAGCGAAACATCTTCTTGATGCCAGGCGGAGTGGCACCCTGCCAGTTCGGCCCAACCACCATATAATCTCCGGCCTCGCTTCCGGTCGCGCGGCTACCGATATAGCCGTAATTGAACGTGTTGCCGTCGCAAAGCATCACTGAATAGTAGCGACTCTTGTCAACAGCCGGCACGGAAAGAACGATCGGCTCGGCGCGCAGATCGAGCCATAACAGCGAATAGGGCGTGTCGCTATTGGGAGTTATTACGGCCGTGTCTTTGTATGTATAGACACGCGCCTCGTTTTTGATCTGGTTGAACGGCGCCTTGAATTGCCCAGAGTTCCTGTCGACGGCATATTCGTACATGACGGCGTAGTTCATCACGATCGGCAGCCCGTAGATGAAGCCTTCCTCGGCGATGGCCTTGGCCTCGCGGATGTCAGGCCATTCCGCCTGCGACACACTTGGCGTCAGTGCGAATATCGAGCCCGTCAGAGCGGCGGCCAATACACTTGATCGAATGTTCATGTGAACCACCCACGCGCGAAAGGGCGCCAAATAGACACCCGGGAAGCTGGGTCATCATTTCACGAAATAGTCTCAGCGGACTACGGAAAAACGAACAGCTTGCAGCTGTCAGGCCAAATCGCGCTGAACTACAATCGAAATCCGATTTCATGAGCATTTTCCAATACGTTGATGCTCATTCGTTCGGAAAATGTCCGCTTCGGGTCTTGGTCGTGTAAAAACGCCTTCCGCGGGAGGGCGGTGATAAGCCATGACGGTTCGGTCTCAGGCCGCGATCGCGGCCATCAGCGGCTTGGTCCC
>NZ_SPVJ01000146.1:0-1951 GCF_004634465.1 Bradyrhizobium sp. MOS001 | reverse complement strand
TGCGCCCATTGCAGGTACCAGCCGAGCCCCGCCTTCACGCCCAGCATCTCGGCTACGACAAGAACCGCAAACGAGTTGCCGAGACCCATGAACAGGCCAACAAAGACATGAGGCATTGCCGCCGGAATGGCAACCTTGAGCACGAGGAAGCGCTGGGTTGCTCCCAATGTCCGCGCAATATCGTAATAGGCGCTCTTCACGCAGGCGACGCCCGACCAGGTCAGCACGGTGACCGGAAACCCGGTGGCGAGCGCAATCAGGAAAATGCTGGCGCTGAAGCTCGACGGGAAAACAAAAAATGCGAGCGGCAGCCAAGCTGTCGCGGGCAGCGGCCCGATGAACCGCAAAACTGGGTGGATCCAATAACCGGCGAGCCGCGACCAGCCGATCGCCACGCCGGTTACGAACCCCACCGCCGCACCGAGAAAGTAACCGGTCGCGAGCAGACGCGCTGAGGCGAAGATGCCTTCAGCCAGCCGCCCCCAATCATCGATTACGACTTCGACAATGGCCTGCGGCGGCGGAAAGAACGGCAACGGCAGCAATCCAAGCTTTGCTGTGACGGCCTCCCAGGCAGCAAAAAACAGCGCGAGCGCAAACAGCCACGGGGAGAGCCACTGGAGACGCTGAAAAGCAACAAAACGAACGCCGGCAAAGGCTGCCAGGGCGAGCGCAAGGGCCAACGCGCCGCAGGCAATCGCGAAGCCGCCCGTGTAGGCCCAATCGCTCTCGGGCTTATCCGGCCAGAGCGCAGTGAGCACGGCGACCATAGACCATGCGGCGGCAACAGACAGTCCGCCGATCAACGACCGAGTGGTCGAACTTTCAAAAAAGCCGAAACCCGATTTCTCTGATGGCCTCGGCACTTCATCGATGACCGAGCTCACTGCGGATCTTCCCAATCGGCTCAGCTTAGAACGTCAAGATAAATCCGCTCGGCGAATTTGGCCGGGTCAGTGCTTCGCTTCATGACGTTCACTGCCTTGAGTTCGTCGGTGTAGAGTAGAAGCTGCTTCTTGAGCGTTGCCCCGACCGGGTGATTGTGGTGAGTATGGCTGCGATACATCGTGGCGAGATCCTCTACGGATCCTCTCCCGCCGTAGCCCGAATAGATTGCTGCGGCATCGGCGGGATCGCTGGCAACTAGGTCTGCCCCCTCCAGTATCGATCGGGTCAGAGCGGCCGCCACCGGCATTTCGCTTCGGGTGAGGCTGCCACGTATCGCGAGAACGCAGCAGGTGCGGTCGGCGAATTCACCCGTCAAGTTCGTCGCGATCTCGTTGAGTTTGCCTTCCTTGAGCCAGAGGTAGGGCAGCGGATCTATCTCGGCCAGCGCCTGCACTTCGCCCTTGTCGACGGCAAGCGCGAGCAGATTGGCCGGGTACTGGCGCCACTCTACCTCTTGGGCCGGATCGATGCCCTTTTTGGCGAGGTAGATCGAAAAGAAGTTCTTCGCTGGGCTCGATTGATCGCTAATCCCGATGGCCTTGCCGCGCAGGGATTCCAGGCTGTCAATATTCGCAGCCTTGGAGCCGAGGAGCCGGATGCAGCCGCCGTGCACACCGGCGGTGATCCGAACGTCGAAACCTTGCTCCAGCGGTTTGAGCCAGCGCAGGGCCAATCCCAAACCGGCATCCGCCTTGCCAGTTGCAATCGCCTCCAACAACTGGTCGGTCGAACCGCCGAAATTGACGAATTCGACATCGAGGTTGTGCTTGGCGAAGATACCCCGCTCCTTTGCGACTGCCGCAGCGACGGTGCACGCCGCGTTCGCATTCCAGGCGAGTTTGAGTTGGCGGGGTGGGCCCTGCAGCTCTTCACTGCTCGCTGCGGCGCGACAAATAAGAGGCTCGCCGGGAATATAAGACAGCGATCCAGTCCCGGATGCCGTCAGCGCGCGAGCCGCTCCAAACATTCCAAGCGGCGCCGTGGCGCCGAGGGTGCAAACCAA
>NZ_SPVJ01000145.1:0-2122 GCF_004634465.1 Bradyrhizobium sp. MOS001 | reverse complement strand
GTTGAGAGCGTGAGGGGCGGCGGATCAAAGCCGGTCGGCCTTACCGAATGGCCGAAAGACATCCGTCGGCTACAGCCGACTTTTGCAACAAAATCGGCCATGTGTGGACGGCTCCGGGTTGGCAAGAAGAATCTTCACTTTGCAGCATTGGTCGGAGCAGCCATGTGTTCGGCCTGTTAGCGCGGTTCACGTGACCGCTGGCCACAATGCCCTCCGCGGATCAGGTCCCGGTCAATAGCACGCATTCGACGATGCTGTGGCCCTAGTGGGTTGTCCTGATCGCCGGATCGACCGGCGCTGCATTAGTGCTGTTCGCCCTTCCAACCGTTACGTCACACCCGGATGACCGGCTGTGATCTCGTTCACGCCGTAAGAGCGGCGTGTTCCTTGTAACGTTAGTTCCTGGCCATCATCGCCATGCCATCCTGGCGAGCTTATTGGCGAGTGCGATGGCAGCGACCTTGGTGGGGCGCCGCGCCAACAACGCGGTGAGCCAGGGCCGATGGCCCGTGCCATGGATCTTGGCATAGCGGATCACGGCGAGCGCGCCAGCTGTGAACAGGCTGCGCAAATAGCGATCGCCTTGCTTGCTGATACTGCCAAGCCTGTCCTTGCCCCCACTGGAGTTCTGCTTCGGTACGAGCCCAACCCAGGCCGAGAAGTCGCGTCCCGATCGGAAGGCATTGGCATCGGCAACGCTCGCGACTAGCGCTGTTGCCAGCGCTGGACCGATGCCAGGGATCGCATCCAGTCGCTTGCTCGTCGCGCTTGATCGATGCCAGGCGATAATGCGCCGGTCGAACTCCAGGATCTGAGCCTTCAGTGCCCGCAACTGACTGCCGAGAGCCGCAAGACACGCACGGGCCACCTCCGGGAGGCGGCGTTCAGCTGGATCGGCGACGACTTCCAACAGCTGTTCGACACCCCTGCGCCCGACGGGGGCGACGATCCCGAACTCGGCCAGATAAGCGCGGATTGACTTGATGACGGCAGTCTGCTGGCGAATGAAGAGATGGCGCACGCGATGAAGCATCAGACAGCTCTGTTGCTCGATCGTTTTGATCGGCACGAACCGCATGTTGGGTCTCGTGACCGCCTCGCAAATCGCTTCCGCGTCGGTGCTGTCGTTCTTCTGCCGCTTGACGTAGGGCTTCACATAGGCCGGAGGCATCAATTGCACCGTATGCCCCAACGTCCGCAGCTCGCGGGACCAATAATGGGATGACGCGCAAGCCTCGATTCCCACCAGGCACGGCGGCAACTTCTCAAAGAAGGACAGCACGAAACGGCGCTTGAGCTGACGGCGTATGACCGCCTGGCCGGCCGCATCGACGCCATGCACTTGAAAGACCGACTTCGCGATATCCAGACCAATCGTTGAAATTGACTGCATAGGCTGCTCCTCCGAATCGTGGGAGCTTCAAGCGACGCCAACTCCTTGGCACTCTCGTGCCCGTGGAGGAGCCGTCCACAGCATCATAAGCCGACGTTCACTTCCCCCAGGATTGTGCAGAGGGCTCAGGGAACGACCGGCAGGTCCAAATCGCTTGATCATTCTCTTAAGGTACCGGTTTTCCTTTCGCCGGAGAGCGTAACAAAAGTACCGGTTTTGAGGCAGGCTAAGCGGGCGGCCTCACATCGTGAATCATGTTGGAATTGGCGCTGTTCTTCATTCGGCATGAATCAGCGCGGTGAGAGCAACTTACAGCAGGCCGCTCACCATTGAGCCGCTCTCGGCGATTACTGCAATCACCGATGAAGCAGCCTTTGCCGCCATTGATCTTCTTGTCGTAGCCGGCACTGCGATCGCCAACGTACTTATATTCGAATGCGGCTGCGCAATTGGTATTGAAGATGAGCGCCAAACTGATGATTGCAGAAGCGGTTAAATTACAGTTCACAATCGCGTACTCCGAGTCACTCGCACTTAAGCAGGTGGAGCGCGGCTCGCAAGCGACTCATTCTATCGATTGGTTTGCTCCCTCAGGGATTCTGCATGACGAATGTGGGAACGTCTGCAACGGGTCTTGGGTGTGTGCAAACGGATAGGTCGGCACGCGGCCGTGGTCGCCAATCGTTGCAGGCGGCCGATGTCTCGCGTCGGAGCGTCCAATGACTGGCC
>NZ_SPVJ01000144.1:0-2218 GCF_004634465.1 Bradyrhizobium sp. MOS001 | reverse complement strand
GCCGGGAATATAAGACAGCGATCCAGTCCCGGATGCCGTCAGCGCGCGAGCCGCTCCAAACATTCCAAGCGGCGCCGTGGCGCCGAGGGTGCAAACCAACGTCAACACCGAGCGGCGGGAGAAGGCGCCCCGCTTCGCTTCGGACAGACCTTTCGTCAAGCTGTTGCCAATTTCGCGCTTTTCCATGTGTCGCTCCCAAACTCGCGTGTGAATGGAATAGAACTGGGCGGCGCTTTGCGGGGCCTTAGCTCACCTCTCTTTGGGCATCATCCGAGCCCGTCTGCTACACGGGTGTGAAGAGCTTCACATTAACGCAAAAAATTGAAAGGAGATAGCCGCGCGGCGATTAAGGCTCTTGTCAATCGTGTTGACCTACTCACGGCGGCGTCTGTCGCATTTGATCGCGATCGGCGCGAGTAGATGGTCAATATCTGAGTCGACACGCACCAGCATGCATGGAGCCTGCGTTGCGCGAATTGAGCAACGCCCGGACCGAGATCATGCAGGATAGGCTGAACTTCGACGCTAAGTTCAGCATGCTTTGGAATGGTCGGCTTCCCGCTTCGCTAGCTTGATCCCGGGAATGGCATCAATGTTGCGCCGGGGCATACTTACAAGGAGGTCGCATGATTACCGCCGTTGTACGATACACACTGCCGCCGCAGATCGACCACGCCGCGTGTCGCGAGCACTTTCACAAGATCGCCCCCAACTTCCGCGGGGTGACGGGGCTGATCAGCAAGCACTTCATCTGGTCCGAAAGCGGCTGGGCGGGCGGCGTGTACCAGTGGGAGCGTATCGAGGACGCTACGGCGTTCTACACCGGGCCGTGGCTCGAGGGCATCATCCAGCGCTACGGCATGAAGCCGCAGATCGATTTTTACGAGGTTTTTGCGGTAACAGACAACACGCGCGGTAAGGTTGAGCTGTTCGAGGAGGCCGTTGCTCCAAATGACCCCAGCAGATAGCTCTTCTACCGCACTAGCGCGTAGAGGTGGCGTTGTATGAGAGGATAGCTGCGGAATCCTCACGTCATCGTAGGTAGCAAGTCCACGCCGCGACCGAATGCGACGATCACTCTGATCTTGGCTCTTCGGAGACGTGCCGATCAGGGCAAATGTCCGCGTTTCGCCAAGAACTGCCCTCCCCGTTAAGTCGCAGTTTGACCCAACCCGGACATATCTTGCACCGGAGACAAGTAGCCCTTTTGGGCGTCCGGTAAGGCCGCCGCCTCGCCGGACCGATTAAGCTTCGACCGCTTTAGTTGAATGTTTGCAGCCTCAATTTGAGCGATCCGTCGGCTTGGCGTTCGAAGACGTGCGTCGCCAAACCACTGAAGGGAGACGGCTTGCCCTCCTTGTCCTTACCCGTAGCGCTCCACTTGGCTGTGCCGAAGACTACCTTGTCGTCTCCGCCGGCATCGATCATCTCCAACTTGTGATCCGTCACACCGCTCGCGAAGAGTCCGGCAAAGAACTTCTCGATCTCGGCCGGCCCCGACGCGACCTGATGTGTGGGCGGCATCAATTTTGCCGTCGCGACATAGGAGGCGCCGATGGCTTTCTCGTCGTGCTTATTAAATGCGGCATCCCAAGCGGCGTAAGCCTTCTCCACGTCCCCCTTGGCGTCCGCGGCCAACGAAATTCCCGGCGCGCCGAGCAGACAAATGAGTAGTGTTGATGTTTGAGCCAACTTCATAGGATACTCCTCTGTTGGATAACGCCTTTCCCGAATGATTAGATCATCTCTCCGGTCGTCTGCCGCGGCTGCGCTCCCGCCAGCATGACGACACCGTCGCCGGTCGCGCTGTGGCCGGCCATTGTTTCATTACGAAAGAGGTGCAGGCGATGGCAACTTCAACGGCGCCGTTCACCTCGGGAGTCCATATCGCGCGTCATGACATCGCTAATGCATCCGGTCCACGCGCCGAACTTCAACCACCACGACCAGTTTTGCGAAGGCAAATTCAGCTGGTTGCCGGAAGAGTCCATCCAATAGTTCGCGGAACAGCAATTCCGGGCAATTACCGTCAACCACGTTGACAAATGGGAGAGAGCGACGGCGCACACATTGCCTAGACCGGAAATCCCCGAGCTGGTCACGGTGTAATTCGCCTTTTGGCCGATTTTGTTGCAAAAGTCGGCTGTAGCCGACGGATGTCTTTCGGCCATTCGGTAAGGCCGACCGGCTTTGATCCGCCGCCCCTCACGCTCTCAAC
>NZ_SPVJ01000143.1:0-2259 GCF_004634465.1 Bradyrhizobium sp. MOS001 | reverse complement strand
CGATCCTCTCTATCTGTGAATTCGGTACGGACGATCGCAGCGATTCGACGCCGACGATGAGTGAGGTAAGCGTATGGCCAATCGTGTCATGCAGCTCATGTGACAGCCGGCTGCGCTCTTCCATCAGCGTAAGTTCCTCAATCCGCTCAATATGCTGCTCCAGCAATAGCTTTTGCTCATGAATAATTAGGGCTTGCTTATGGGACTGAATTAATATATTAAACGTGAAGCCGATGGCGAATCCAAAACCGTTGCTAACGATAAATTCATACGGGAGACGACCAGCGATCCAACCGTTCAATGCCGGCAATATGATTCCACAGAGGATACCTGTCCATACATAGGTTCTTCGATTGCTGGCCAAGCCGATATTCATCACAAGTAAAACGAAAGACCAAAGTAACTCCGGTGCTGTATAGGCTAAATAAAGATGAAAACCCCCCGCTGCCATGACGTCGACTGCAAGATACCAATCTGCATTTCTACACCAGGCGATTAATGGAACGAGATAAACGACGAAAGCAAAAGAAAATAAGACCCAAAAAGACGCATCGATTAATGACGGTTTGATAAAACTAGCGCTTATGATAATGACCATCCAAAGCGTTCGTATGGCCACAAATATCCAATCATACCAGAACCGTTTTTTTATTATAGAGAACACGGATTATGCACACCTACTTGTATTTTTTTAAATAAATTCTGAATAAATCAAACCTATCATGCACCATAAACTTCTGATCCGTCAAGCGAAAAAGAGGGTAAACAGTTAGAATTTACTGTAACAAGCACGTCACATGAGATATTTGACAGTTTGTCATATGGTATATGTGACAAGTCCAATTCCGAGTGTCAACAAAAGTTTGGCGGTTTCATCACTATCCGATTTAACAATTTTGGGGATAAGGTGAGGATGTAAAGCAACACAACATTCCAAAATAATAGGAGCGATACGTTATGAAATTACTCAAGATTCAAAAAGGAGCTGTACTTGCATTAACAGCTATATCGGCGAGTACACTGGTATTTTCTGCTTATGGGTCTGTAAACCCGGTACAGACTGAAGGCGCGGTACAAGTGGAGACAGAGAAGGAAAAGAAAAGCAAGCATCGGGATGAAGTCAAACGCGTCATTGATGAGGTGGTAACCATCAAAGGAGTCCCAAGTGTCATAGCTGGCGGGTTACAGAACGGGAAACGCTGGTCTTACGCTACAGGTACAGCCAGTTATGAAGTACCACACACGGTGGAGTCCAATTTTTCATTCCGGATTGGAAGTATTTCAAAGACTTTCACAGCGTCCGTTGTATTACAGTTGGCTGACGAGAAAAAATTGAATCTGGATGATTCGGTTGAAAAATGGCTGCCAGGTGTCATAAAAGGTGAAGGGTATGATGGCAACAAAATTACGATCCGTCAGTTATTGAATCATACAAGTGGGCTTGCTAGCTATACAGATTTGGATTTCCGAGATATTACTTTGCCTCAAAATCCATACCGTTACTATTCCGTCGATGAGCTTATCGACCTTGGACTTTCAAAGCCACCTGTATTTGCACCAGGGAAGGGCTGGAATTATTCCAATATGAATACTGTACTAGCCGGTCAAATTATTCAAAAGGTAACAGGAGAAACGTATGCGGAGCAGATCAGGAAACGGTTTATCATACCGCTTGGAATGAAAGGGACATTTGTGATGGGAAATAGTCACGAAATTCCGGGTAAGCATGCCACAGGATATAATATGGATAGATCGGGTCATTTGTATGATTTAACAGAAATGAATCAATCATGGGCAAATGCGGCGGGAGATATAGTCTCAACAGTTAATGATTTGACTACCTTCTTCAGTGCGTTGTTGGGCGGGAAGCTTCTGACTCAAGAGATGATGGACCAGATGCACACAACAGTAGATGGACCTTTTGGTAAAGTCGGACTAGGGATTTATGAATTTAAAACAGCGGACGGGCAATCTTACTGGGGGCATGCCGGAGGTACTTTCGGATATGAATCGAGAGCCGTCGGATCTCTAGACGGGAAGCATATTCTGGTAACGTGCATCAACTCGGTAGGTCCACAAGTAGCGCCAGCTCACGATAAAATAATCAATAAGGAATTTAGCCATTACGCAAGTCTAAACAGACAGTGAATTATATATGTTTGACCTGCTTGGAAAACGAAAACATACCGATCTATACATGGTTACGAGTGCCGGATCATATCTATCACTCCTCATGGGATTTATACACAAAAGGACCGT
>NZ_SPVJ01000142.1:0-2261 GCF_004634465.1 Bradyrhizobium sp. MOS001 | reverse complement strand
AATGAGAACGCACGCGCGCTGATATCCATGATGGCCCGGAGCAAATGCTCCAATCAAAGGCCGGATACATTGATGCAAGACCACTCACCACCTGATCGACGAACCTCTTGCTACGCACGGCCGGACCATACATTGGGTCAAAAGCTGCGGTCAGCCCAACCATCGTGTGACGTCCGCTTTCCCGTAGACAGCCGACATCGCGACGCCTCTTGCGCTGGTCGGCTGGCGTGATTCTGCTTAACCAAAAGCGGTCATGTGTCGATCTCGGTTCTGAAGATGAATGGAGCTCGATGAGATGTTTCGCATTTTATGGCACAGGTAACCCTTGCGCGCCGGTTTCGCCGAGCGCACTCTTGCAGAGCGCTTTCACAAGAACTACGGAGGGTGCGATCATGCCACGGGTCAAGCAAGCTTCGAAGCAGAAGCGCACAGCCAAAGCCGCCACCGTGAAGGTGCTAGGTGCGGCCGGACTGGGTCTTTCGCTGGCGAGTAGCGCATCCGCATCCACGATGCCCGCTACCGGTATCCCGCAATCCAACACCTCGCCAAATCAGCGCTTCTTTCTTGGCGAAGAGGAAATGGCCGACGTCAGTCTGGCCACGTTTCATCTTTTCGATAGAGAAAACTTTGGCGGCGGCGTGCAGCTAGCGCGGGGGTGCGGTGGTTGCGGGTGCGGCCATGGTGGCGGGGGGTGCGGCGGCGGCCGAGGTTGCGGCGGCGGCGGGTTTGTTGGCGGCCGAGGTTGCGGTGGTGGTGGGTTTGTTGGCATCCGAGGTTGCGGTGGTGGCGGGTTCGTTGGCATTCGAGGTTGCGGTGGTAGCGGGTTCGTTGGCATCCGAGGTTGCGGTGGCTTCCGTGGTTGCCGTGGCTTCCGTGGTTGCGGTTGCGGCGGCTGCGGGTTCAGCATCGGATTCTATGACGACATCGGGTTCGATGACTGGGGGTATGGTGGCTGGGGGTTCGGTGGTTGCGCGGGTTGCTGCGGATCCTGGGGAGCGTGCCGCTTGTGCTAAGTCCCACCAAGGACTCTGCTAAGCTGCGATCAGCCTCTCGCTGGTTACGAGTTTAAGGTCGACTTCGGGTCAAAATGCGAAGAACTCAGAGCGAGCAAATCCAGTCCGCACCGCCTCGCTAAGCGGACCTCCTTGAGCGGTGTCGTCACTTCGCTGATGGGCCAACATCGGACTTCCCAAGAATACATGACGCAAAGTGATTGTCAGCCGAAGCCGGGGCATCTCCGTTCCTTGGGCCAGAGATGCTACCTGCTGCTGACAGTATGCTGTCAGTAGCACAGCGATACAGTCCTCCCGAACTTATAGGGGGAGATAAAGCTGTGAAGTTATCTTCAACACGCCTGATCTCCGCTGATATCAAGGCTCTCGTCAACCTCTACGAGGTTTGGGCCAGCGTTGGCGCGACCCTTCATCTCTGGCGGCAGCGTTATCGCAATCGCCGGGAGCTCGCGCGCTGGACCGAGCCCGACCTGCACGATATCGGCGTCTCCCGGAGCGACATCGCGCACGAACTCGAAAAGCCGTTTTGGCGGGCCTAGCGACGGCAGCCGCGCCGGTACCGGGTTAACGGGATTCGAGGTTTAGCCGCCCCCATAAGGTGCTGCCTGCACGTTCCCGAACCTGTTGAAGTTGTTCTCCGGATTATACCCGGAGTCGCGCAGGTTCTTGATGTACATCTCGCGGTCGTTGGAATTACCTGGGCCCACGGCATATGGGCTCAGCCCCCTCGACCCCTCGCTCGGCGACGGCGCAGGCGACGCGCGGCCATGATGGGTCCTCTGTGCGGCCAAAGCGCCAGAAGTAGAAATTGCGAGAATAGCAACGATGACAAGAATGCTTTTGGCCATAGATCAGCTCTTCGATAATCCACGGGACTGGCATGACCGGCACTCGTCGGCCATGGTCGAGGGATGATTGCCATACCGTACCAGGGGCTCGCCCTGGCACCCGTACCCGCGCCCTTCCGCCCAAGCAGGCGACGCAAGCGCGGCAATCGCCAGTAGTCTGGTCTTTTCGTGGCTGGCGATTTCTGATCACTATACGATGGGGACGACCGCTCTGTCTGGCAACACGAGGTCCTTCAAACTAGCGCGAGGACCGGTCGAGCCTAAGCCCAATGCCTGCGCGGCGAACGGGTGGTCCGGTCTGGGTCTTGGGTGTGTGCAAACGGATAGGTCGGCACGCGGCCGTGGTCGCCAATCGTTGCAGGCGGCCGATGTCTCGCGTCGGAGCGTCCAATGACTGGCC
>NZ_SPVJ01000141.1:0-2325 GCF_004634465.1 Bradyrhizobium sp. MOS001 | reverse complement strand
TGCGTTGTCCAGAAACTACTCTCGTATGACGTGAAGCTGGCGCGCATGTGCGGCGCAGATGTGGTTGCGGAAACGCCGCGCAAGCACCAGGATAACCCCGAGCGCGACTATGTTCACGAGCTGTGTCATCATGAACACCACATCGCCTATGGTGATCGAATGACCGAGAAAGAGCGCTGACGACAACGTCCATAGTGCGTACGCGCGCACGCTGATTCCGACGGAGCGTTACTCACTCAAGAGGCGCCAGATCTGAGGGACGTAGGCGCCGATGTCAAGCGCGGTCGCAAAATAGCCGACGAGGAAGGGAGACTGTTGCGAGAGCCACGTATGCAATGCGTTCATGATAGCCTCTTCGAATAGGAGAAGAAGCTACCGACTTATACAGGCCGGAAAGAGCATCGACAAATGTGGTTTCGCAAATCCATAATGCGCAATATGCAGCCGCTCACAGGAACTACGTGCCAGGAAAGAATGGCAACTCAGCGCAATTGCTACATCCGACTCTCGTCTAACGAGATGAACTGACCGCGTGATGTAACAACGCCAATCCCGAACCGGTGACTTGATACCATCCATGACGCTGCCCCTGATCCCTCCAAGACTGCCACACCATGCAATATCTGATATGGGCCATAGAGCACATCGAAACCAGGTGGCTGTGCGCCACGCGCGCAATGCTCTGAACGCGCTGCGCCGGGACAACGGATCACCTCGCACCAACAAACACGGGCCCTAACCGACGGGGTGAACGCAAACGCTTTGCGCAACGTCGGGCACGCCTCTGCACGCTACCGCCGTGCAGAATGACGGCCGGGGAAAATAGGAACCTCAACGACAGTGAGCCGGCCATCATCGAAATCGTCGGCCACATCAATCATTTGCCCATCCGGCGCGCGCTCCAGCATTCGCAGGCGCCTGGGGCCTGCTGGCAACGGCTCGACTATGCTGTACAGAACGCGGGGCTTATCCCATCCCAGAGGCCCAACACTCTTCTCCAGCTTCCGCACACGTCCGCGCAGCCTGTCAAATCGCAGTGTCATCGCGTCCCGTCCCTTTCATCGAGCCGAGCATGCGCTCCGCAGGGTCATGGGTTCCGTTCCGCACGATTTCCGGGATGAACCATGATCGCTCATCCGACCTGCGCACCTCAGGGGCGCGTTCATCGCGTGGGATAAGGAGTTTTCCTCACGGCTTTGATCGTCACCCAAACAACGCGATCTTTCCAACTATTGTCTTTATCATTGCCCTCGTCGACCGGTTCACCGCGGAATTTAATATTCTCATCAGGGATTTTTACTTTGTAGAGGCGTTTGAGAAGATCGGCCACGTATTTCGCTCGACCTTCAGAAAGGGTGATATTCGGTTCCGTGTCACCGAGTCTGCTAGCGTGTCCCACGACCTCGATCCCGGTGATGTTCTCTGCTCCGTATTTAAGAATTTGTGCGTCCATGACCCGCATCAGATCCTTTATTTGATCCATCTTGTTCTTAGGTTCGTGGTAATTCCCGACTTCTCTTTTGTTAGTGTCAAAGTAAACAGGATGCTTGTAACTTTCATTGTAGATTACTGATTCCGGCTTAGGCTTCTGCTCCGGCAAATTCAGCAGCATCGTCCATTCTCTTTTTTGAGCGAGATCACCGACGGTCCGCGTCCCACCTCTAGTATCTGTCGTTTTCCCCGATTCCCGTTCCACGGTCGGCTTTGGGATCCACTTGATTATCTTGTCAATGATTCCCGCAGCAGACTCTTTACTGACGCCGACCTTCCAAGTCGCGTCCTCCTTTGTTGTTTCCCAGCTCTCCACCAAAACGTCTGCCGACCCCAGGACCATCGAAGTCTTCACTGCCACATATCTGGGGTCATTAGTCGCTGACAACCACGCTTTCCCCTCGATAAATCGAAAGGGACTTCTCTGCTGGGCGGCTCGATTAAACGGCTCGCCCTGAAGCAATTTTCGGTGACAAGAAAACGAACTTCATCATTCTGGAAAATGAAGGGGAAGTCGGCACGAACATGTTGTTGGTACATGTTCTTCCCATCTCTTGCTCCCTTTCCGTCAAGAGACGGGAAATAGAGCATTGCTTGAACACTGAGTAGAGTATCAGCGTGTCCCGCTGGGAGCCCGCGCAAGTAATCCCAGAATTGCGTGGGCACCGTGAGCGATGAATCCATCGGTGTTTCATCATCCGGAAAGTCCTCAAATCGTTCTTTCCTCCCAATGACCTTGCCCCGCGGGTTTAATCCAGTTTGAAGTTCGTTCTGGCCCACGACAAGGACCAGAGCATGAAGCGCAGCCGCTTTTCGGAAGAGCAGATCATCGGG
>NZ_SPVJ01000140.1:0-2371 GCF_004634465.1 Bradyrhizobium sp. MOS001 | reverse complement strand
TCTTGCCCTTGATGAAGTGCTCGCGCCGAATCCGCGCAATCGTCTCCACGATCAGCATCCTCGACCACCTGCTTCATTCCAAAGCAGGCAGCGCAACAGGCCAACCTATAGGGGGTCAATTTTGGGCTCTGACTCCCTTTTGATGCAGTTTGGGAGATGTCTGGCGTTTTGATTGGGGGAGAATCAGCGCCATGCAGCAGGCACGCCAGCGCCCCAGTCTGGTGCCGAGTGGGTTTGTTGTAGAGAGTGCGTATTTCGAAGGTGATAAGGCCGTTATTGCGGTCCGGGCGACGGGAAGCGTTGGTCTATGCCCATCTTGTGGAACGGTTTCCCGACGCGTCCATAGCCGGTACCGGCGACGTGTGACCGATCTTCCCCTTTCGGGACGGATCGTACAGCTTCTGGTGATTGCTCGTCGCTTCCGTTGTAACGCAGTCTTATGCGGGCGCCAGATCTTTACTGAGCGCTTCGCCGAAGGGGTACTGGCTCCATCAGCGCGACGCACGGCGAGGCTTGACTCGATCGTGCACCACCTCGGCCTGGCGCTTGGCGGACGACCTGCAGCTGGCTTCGCAAGACGGCTAATGCTGCCGGTAAGCAAGGATACGCTTCTGCGCGTGATCCGACGCCGTAGCCGTCCGTCGGCTGACCCGCTGAGGGTTATCGGCATTGATGATTGGGCCTGGCGGCGCAATCACCGATACGCCAGCATCATCTGCAACCTGGAACGGCGCCGAGCCGTCACCCTGCTGCCGGATCGGGAGCCTGCGACCGCCCAAGCCAGGCTCGCTGCGCATCCCACGATCGCGATCGTCGCCCGCGATCGTGGCGGAGGGTATGGCGAAGCCGCAGCAAAGGCCTTGCCGCACGCGGTACAGGTCGCGGATCGATGGCATCTAATGGAGAACGCCAGTCGGGCCTTCCTCGATGCCGTCCGCAAATCGATGCGCCAGATTCGCGGCGCAATCGGAGCGACAACAATTGATTCCAAACTGCTGACCGCGGCCGAGCGCCTGCAGTATGAAGGATATCTTCGCCGCGAAGAGACCAATGCGACTATCTTGACCCTGTCGAAAAGCGGAACACCGATCAAGCAGATCGTGCGCCAGACTGGCCATAGCAGAAAGCTGGTTCGACAGGTGATCCGTGGCGAACTCCATGACGTCTTCCGGACCCGGCAGAGTTCGCTCGATCAGCACCTGCCATGGCTCGACGATCAGTGGGCCGAAGGCTGCCGAAATGGCGCTGAGCTTTGGCGGCGCCTAGGGGCGCGCGGCTTCCGAGGCTCACTTCGTGTCGTCGCAGAATGGGCAACACGCAGACGGCGGGCCGAAAAGGCCGATGTCGAAAACCTTCACCGCATCCCGTCGGCAAGAACGATCGCTCGTCTTATGACGGTCGGACGGGATACGCTCTCGAAGGCAGAGACGGTCACGGTCGCGGCGATCGAAGCTCGCGTACCGACCCTGGTCGAGGCACGCGAGATCATCGCCGAATTCCACTTGATGATCCGGCGCAGAGCTGCCGCCGAGCTATCACCTTGGATCGAGCGGGCTCGTGCCAGTCTCGTTGCCTCATTCGCCCGCGGCGTTACGAATGATGAAGCGGCGGTTCGGGCGGCGATCACCTTGCCTTGGTCCAACGGACAGACCGAGGGGCAGATCACCCGCCTCAAGCTCGTCAAACGCCAAATGTACGGCCGCGGGAAAATCGATCTGCTCCAAGCCAGACTAATCGGCGCAGAGTAATCGGAGCTGCACCAAAACTGCGTCAGAGCCAATATTGCAGGCCGAATGACAATCACCGGCCCCCGAGGCCTCTCCGTCACGGAAGGATGTCGGCTGATGGGGATTGCGCGCTCGACTTAGTATGACCGCTCTGAGAAGGCGGCCGATGATACCGCGATCGTTGAGGCGATCGCCACTATCTGCGACGAGTTCGAGCACTATGGCTGGCGTCGCGTCCAGGCTGCGCTTCGCCAGCAGGGCCTGATCGTTAATCACAAGAAGATCCGCCGCCTGATGCGTGAGCATGACCTTCAGCCGAGATTACATCGCCGCTTCATGGTGACAACAGACAGCGATCACGGTCAGCCGACCTTCCCGAATCTCGCCACCGACATCACTCCCACCGGTACCGACCAACTCTGGGTGGCCGATATCACATATGTCGCCATCGCCGGCGGCTTTGTCTATGTCGCCGTCATCTTGGATGCCTGGTCACGGCGGGTGGTCGGATACGCCATCAGCCGCTCGATCGACGCCCGGCTGATGCTCGCGGCCCTGGCCGCCGCGATCGAAGGCCGCAAACCACCTCCCGGCTGCGTGCATCATTCCGATCGTGGATCACAATACGCTGCGGCTGCCTATCG
>NZ_SPVJ01000014.1:0-159333 GCF_004634465.1 Bradyrhizobium sp. MOS001 | reverse complement strand
GGGATAGCATCCTCGATCCCGAGCTTGCAGAACCACCGATAGGCGAGGTTCACCTGCACTTCACGGCAGAGCAGCCGCTCCGAGCGGATCGCGAAGACATACCCCACGATCAGCATCCGGATCATCAGCTCCGGATCGATCGACGGGCGACCCATGGACGAATAATGAGGAGCTAGTTCGCTGCGAAGCCAAGACAGATCGAGAGCAGTGTCAATCTTCCGCACCAGATGATCTTCGGGAACCGCGTCGCTGAGATGAAACTCGTAGAACAGTTGACCTTGGTCACTCTTCAGACGGCCCATCATGGATCGACCTCGTCGCGATTCGCGTCAACACAACGGAATCACGCTTGCCGGCTCGTCTCAACTGACTTTTGCAACAAAATCGACCCAAAGCGGACATGCCGACCTCGGTCATCGCAATAAGCTGGGTTGGAGCTATCCTATTCACAGAACCTCGAGGACTATCATCTTTCGGTGGTCTTTGCGGGACAGGCGACTGGGACGTACATCGATATCGGCGCAGGGGCATCCGGTAGCTGAACTGTGCTTCGGAAGCTGGTAGCGGCGCAACCGCGCTTCAGACCCGTCCGTTGACCGGCAGCAGCGCGCCGGTAACGGCGCTGGCGGCGTCACTCGCCAGGAAGAGGATGACATCGGCGAGTTCCTTTGGCGCGACCCATTTGGAAGAATCGGCCTTCGGCATGCTGGCGCGGTTTGCCGCGGTATCGATGATCGAGGGCAGCACCGCATTGACGGTGATCTTGCCTTTCAACTCGGCAGCTAGTGACTCCGTCAGCTTATGCACGCCGGCCTTCGACGCCGCATAAGGACCCATGCCGGGGCCGGCCTGCAGTGCGCCCGTCGCACCGATATTGACGATGCGGGCCGCCCGCGAGTTGAGAAGATGCGGGATCGCTGCGCGCGAAGCATTCAGCGCGGTCTCGACATTGAGAGCATGCATGCGCTGCCAAACCTTGGGATCGCCGTCGGCAATGGTCTCGAAGGCAAATCCGCCAGCAATATTGATTAGCGCGTCGATCGCGCCAAAATGCGCGGCGGCGGCATCGATCGCCTCTTTCGCCTGTGCCGCATCGGTCAGGTCGATGCGGCCGAATTCGATCCGCTGGGCTGTTGCGGCGAACTGCGACTCAGCATGATCGATACCGGCGACTCGCGCGCCGCGCGAAAGGGCTTCCTCGGTGACCACCTTGCCAAGCGCGCCCAGCGCGCCGGTGATGATAAAGACGTTACCCTTCATGGCGGTCTCCGTGCGAATGAGAATGAATCGACGCCGCAATCACTATGGTCAGCAGAGCTTCAAAATGTGCGCCGCCCTGGCTGAGATCGACCGCGACGATACCGGGATAAAATGCCGACGACGCCCGGCATCCGCCCAGGCTTGCGGCGCATATCATTGGCGCCGATCTGCCACAGTCACGCATCACGTCTTCCACTTGATCATCGTCCGCAGGATGCTCATTGGGCGGCCGGCGTAGGGCGGCTGAAATAGCATTTGGATCGGCGAGAGAGGACCTTGATAGAAGACCGGGCGCAATTTTGAAAAGGTGTTGAACCCCTCGCGCGCGTGGTAATGGCCCATACCGCTCGCACCGATCCCACCGAATGGCAGGTCGTGCTGGCCGACGTGCAGGAGAGCTTCATTGACCGATACGCCACCCGACATCACCCGCGAGATGTAGAAGTCGCGCAGCTCGGCATCGGAGGTGAATGGATAGATTGCCAACGGTCGGTCGTGACTATTGATATAGTCGGCGACCTCCTGCCGATCTGTATAGGTCTTGATCGGCAGGATCGGGCCAAAGATCTCGCGCTGCATGACAATCATGTCGTCCGTCGGATTTAGCACGAGATGCGGTGGAAATTTGCGCTGCTTCGTGTCCGGAATCTGCCGTTCCGCAAGATTGACCAGGACTGCACCCTTTGTACGGGCATCCTCCAGGGTCGCCTGCAGCCGCGTGAACGACGGTTCATCGATGATCGACGTGTAGTCTTGACCGTTGATGTCCGGGAAGCGCTCGGCAAACAGCTTGCGGCAATGATGGACGAACTCGTCCTCACTCCCTTTGGGCAGAAACATGTAGTCGACATTCGTACAGATCTGACCGGCATTGAACATCTTCACCCAGAGAATGCGCTCTGCCGCTGTCTTGACCGGGAAGTCAGGCCCAACAATTGCAGGTGCCTTGCCGCCCAATTCAAGCGTGACAGGGGTGAGGTTGCGGGCCGCGTTTGCCATGACTGCGCGACCAGTCGCGCCGGATCCCGTGAACAGCAGATGGTCGAAGGGCAATGACGAGAATGCGGGTCCTCGTCCGCCGCCATCCTCGAAAAAGGCAAGCTTCTCGAGCGGGAAATACTTTGGCGAGACACGGATCAGGACCTCGGCGAGCGCTCTTGAATTTTCCGACATCTTGACCATCGCACGATTGCCGGCGGCCAGAATTGCGGCGAGCGGGCAGAAGCTGAGGTTAAGCGGGAAATTCCAGGGAACGATGACCCCGACGACGCCGAGCGGCTGTGGGATGACGCGGTTGCGCGCGAGCGGGTAGGTCATGAAGTCGACGTGCCTGCGCTGCGGTTTCATCCACTTTTTCAGGTTCTTTCTGGCGTCGGCGATTGTTTCCAGGACAACGAAATATTCGGCGAACAGGGTCTCGAATTCAGACCGGTTGCCGTAGTCGGCGTTGATCGCTGCGACCAGCTCGTCCTTGTTGTCCTTCAGGAGTTGCCCGAGGGCCTTCAGGTCAGCAATGCGCTGATCGTAGGATGGCTCGGGCGCCGCCAAATAGGCCGCCCGCTGCGCGGCGAAGCAGGACTGCAGTTCGGCGGGAATGTCGACGGAACGGAAATTGACAGGCACGTTCATGATGTTCGCTTTCTCTGGGTTTCGCGTGTCCTCCAGGTGGATAACCAGGGCACGCGCTGACCGTGACCGTGTCAACTCCAAGTCAGTGCATGCTTGCGCTCGCATGGACGGAGCCCGGCCTCTCATCCATGATCCGCTTGATGGCGCGAGCGCAGCAGCCGCACTGGGCGCAGCATCCGAGGCAGGCATACACCTCGCTCATGCGGGGCCGTCGCGCTTCTTTTATGACCACTGAGCGCACCTGGTGGTCGCTGAACACATTGCAAGAACAGACGATCATCGCCTTCTCCTAACCAATACCAATGAGTCGGATGAAGACCGCCACAAGCGCGGTGCTCCAGCCGCAAGCACGATGGTTTCCGCTCGGCTCATCTCGGTGTGGCCAAGAGGCCGCTCGCGGACCAGATGGTTACCCATTCCAGCTCCTTCCGAGGCATCGCGAACGCTTGCTGCGGCGCCTCGACGCTACCCGCGTTCAGGTGGCCTTCTGCTTAGCTTCGGTCTGCAGGTCTGCTTCGGTGAAGCCACGGCCGCCGGGGCGGAGCGCCGAATGTTCGCGCTTTGAGTGGACGAGCGGGTAGAACATCTGCGTCGTCCAGCGCTCCGGGCCAAACAGGATGTCGTCCTGCAGGCCGACCTTGGCGGGATATTTGCGTGTGATATGCGCCGTGCCGAACAGCACGTCCCAGAAGAACAGCAGGTTGCCGAAGTTGCCCTTGTAGTGGCCAATGCCATCTTCGTTGGTGAGCGCATGGTGCGCCTGGTGCGTGGCCGGCGTGGAGATGGTGCGCTCCAGCACCCACATCAGCGGATGCAGCGCGCGGATGCGGTACAGCGGCGCATCCCACGCCCAAGCGCAGTGCGCGCCCAGGATGACCGCCAACTTGATCACCAGGTACGCCGCATAGACTGGGCCGAAACCCAGGTACACCGCCACGCCGCCGATCCACAGGCCCGGCATCATCAGGTAGTAAAAGAAGTTGTTGCGGTAGGTAATGCGCACGCTCATGTAGGCCGCGCTGTGATGCGCGCGGTGCAGCGGCCACAGCAACGGCGTGTGCGAGGCGCGGTGCCAGAGGTACTGCGTGAGGTCATCGCCGATGAGCAGCAGTCCGGCCATCGCCCACCATGGCAGGTTGGCCCAGGCGTCGTGCTGCGTCGGCATGAGCCAGCTGCACAACGCGTTGCTGCCCAGCAGTGCGATAGGCTGGGTGATGGCGATCAGGCTGACGAACATCAGCACTTCAAGCCAGGCGTCGTTGGCTGTCGCGTTGCCGCGCACGGTGGCTTGATACCGCCGGGTGACGAACTCCATGGCGGCAAAGCCTAGGATGCAGGCGCCAATTAAGAGGTACTGCAATTGCGAGCTCATATGGGACGTCTCCTGCCGCTCTCATGTTTTGAATTGTGGAACGGTCTAAGGGGTGTCGCCATATTGCGTCCAATGCATAATATTCATCGTCTTGATGCATGGAGAGCAATGCCGTGAATCTGCGCCGCCTGAATCACGTTGTCGCCCTTGCCGACACTCTGCACTTCGCCCGCGCCGCCGCAGCCGCCCACCTGAGCCAGCCGGCCTTCAGCCGCAGCATCCAGGCCATCGAGAACGACCTGGGTATCCGCCTGTTCGACCGCGACGTTGGTGATGTCCGCCCCACCCGTGCCGGGGAATTCGTCATTGAGCGGGCGCGCAAGCTGCTGTTCGAGGCGCGTTGCCTGCAGCGCGACGTGGATCTTTACCGCGACAGCCAGCTCGGCGACACGGCCTTCGGCGTCGGGCCGCTGCTAACGGCCACCCTGATGCCACGCGCGCTTGTGGCGTTGCGCCGCCAGCACCCGCAGGTGGCGCTGCGCATGGAGGTCGGCAACTGGGCGCAGTTGCTGGAGAGCTTGCGTACCGAAAGCATCGAGTTCTTTGCCGCCGATGTCCGTGACATGCCTGGGGATGCCGCGCTGGACATCCAGTTGATCGGGGGGCAGCAGGCCGGCCTGTATGTGCGGGCAGGACATCCGCTGGCCGGGCGCGAGCACATGCTGCAGGACGTCTGGGCGTACGGTCTCGCCGCACCGAAGTTGCTGAGCCCCTCAAAGGTGGAGCTCGCCGCCCTGCTGGGCCTGCCTGCGGGCCAGGAGGCCGCCATTGCGCTCGAGTGCGACAACTACGGCCTGCTCAAGACGGTCGCGCTCACCACGGATACTGTTCTGGGTGCGACGAACGCGGCGGTACGGGGGGAGCTGGAATCCGGCGCGCTTGTCCGGCTTGTCGTACATGGCTGGCAGTCGCCGCCGTCAAGCACGGGCATCGTGTGTTTGCGAGGGAGAACCTCGTCGCCGGCAGCCAAGGCAACCGTAGCAGCGATTGTGCGGGCAGCGGCCGAGATCAACGTCTAGGCGCCTTGTCGCACTCGACGCATCGTCCGGTGCGGATTACCGGCCTGTCCATATGACGACTGTTTCGAAGTGATCGACCAGACGCCGGAGTCTGCTTGTGGCCGATATTGTTGCAAAAGTCGATTTTCGCCGATGACCAAAATTCTGCGGGCCGTGGGCGCGACTTTCGCGTACAAGATGCGGGGGACCTCACGGCCTCACGCAAAATTCACAGGCGACTTCGGTAGCGCGATTGAGGTCATACGAATCAGCGATCGCTCGCTGCTTAGTGTTTTCGCGAAAAATCTTGAGCCCTGCAACTTTCGACTTTTGCAACACAATCGGCCCTTAGCCGACCTCGCTAATTTCCCAAATGTCCGCTTTGCCCTCGCAAGCAGAATCAGGCAGCCGACCGACATGGGCCAGATTCGGACATCGCAGCACAATGGGCATCTTGATCAACTCGAAAAACCGCTGCAGCAGGTCGCAACGACCACGATAGCAGTCGGGGCTCGCTCTGGCCGGCAACCTCGATCATGCGAACGTTAGGGACCGAGCGGCGTGAGGGCGCTGCGCAGTGGCGCGCTGGAAATCTGCATCAAACCCGCAAATGGCTGACCCAGCTCCAGGACCAGGTAGATCGCCCCGGCGGCCGACAGTGCAAAAACGAACAGCGAGCCGAAAACGGTTGCGCTGGGCTTGGCAAACAGGCCGAAGCTTCCAAAGATGATGGTGAGCCAGAAAATCAGCACCACCAGGAACGGCATAGGGATCGAGTTGTTCGTCTGTGCGAACAGCAACAGGCGGGTTTGCGCAATGTCGGTGGCGATCTGTATGGCCCTGGCTTGCAGGGAGCGCTGGGAATCGTTCTGCGGCGAAAGCTCCTGAAGCTTCGCAAAGAATGCTTCGCTTACGGCGCTGGCCTCGAAGGGGTTCGCCTTGGCAACCTCGGAACTTTTCTCGCGCCACATTCGATCGGCTAAAACAACGATGGCGCGCCGCAACAGATTGCGTTCGTCATTCGCCTCCGGTCCGTACTGCGCCAGCAGATTGTCGAGCAGGACAACATTACTCGTCATCTGCGTGACTTGAGTGCTCTGCGTGTCGTAGGAGCCCTTCGCCGAGGCGATCAGCAGACCGAGGACAAGCGCGGCTATCGTCCCGATGAGGCCCGTGCCCAGCCTGACCACATCCTTGTCATCCGTGCTCAAGTGATGCCCAGGAAGGAACATACCGAGCAGGGCACCGCCTGAGATGCATAGAAACGTGATGCACGATAGCGCGATTGCATTCATGATTCACCACTGTGTTGCGAGGCGTGTCGTGACTTAGCGCTGTGTCGCCTTCGCCGCGGAGGCAACTGCGGGTCCCTTGGCGATCAATGTGCGTCGGTCGTGAATCAAGCTCTCCAGCCGGTGGGCTGCCACGTTCAATGTGGCATCATCCACCGCGCTCTCGTCTCCAGCAGCGGATTTGGCGAGCTCCGCCTTTAGAATGCGGTCGATTTCGTCTTCGATATCCGAAAGTTCAGCCTCTGTTTCGACTTTCCGAATCCGGCGCGCCAGGGCGTAGAGAGAATCGAGCGGGCCTTCGGCTGCGCGGCTGCCGAGGCCCAGGAATTTCCACGCCGCCGCAAGCATGGTGGCAGCGCCACCCAGTACCATCGGCGTCAAATAGATCCAGTTGCCGTACTCATCCATGAAGCTTTGCGTGGTGCTGTTGTAGACGGCTGCGGCGCCAGGGTGCAGCGGAAGGTAGGCATCCTGGTCGGTGCTGGGCGCGGTGATCTGCGCGAAAATCGGCTGCTCACGCAGAAGATTCCTGCGCGCGCTCATGATCGCCTCCGTGAGGTCGGTTACCAGATCAGTGCCAAGCTTCTTTTGCGCAACCAGATATAGCGAGGTCCTCAGAGTCGTCAGGTCATCTTCCGGGACCGGCGGCGATCCCCGCAGTGTGCCCTTCGGGACGTCGAAGCTTTCAAAAGCGCGCTCATTCTCTGCAATTGCCCCCGCGGACTCGATTGGGATCAGTACCGGGGTCTTTTTACGGTCAAGCTGAAAAAATCCGCGAACGAGCGAGAGGTATTTTTCGGCGAGCGGGATCACGACAAGCAGGGCGCTGACTTGCTTTGACTGAATGGCTTGCCGGACATCCGTCAAAGCAAGGTTCTTGAAGACAACTTTTGCGCCCGCCAGATCGTATCCCTTGGTCAACACATCGACAATTTTGGCGTTCACTGCTCCGCCGACCACGCCGACCGTGCGTCCCTTCAGGTTGGCAATGCTGTCGATGGACGATCCCGGCGGCGCGATGATCAGTACGACCATATGGCTGACGACGACGACGGCTTGCGCCTGCGACAAGTCGCCAACATCGCCGCGAACCACAGCGAGATCGACCTTGCCCGCGGAGAAAGCGGCAGCGGCCTCAAGCGCGGTGCCGCTGTCGATGACCTTGAGCCGGACCGGCGCGTTCGCTGAAACGAACTCGCCTGCCATCGCTGACATTGCCTTGGCCGCCTCGCCGTCGACCGAACCGACCGCCACAGTCAGCGTTACCGGGCGGCTGTAGTACCGATAGGCAAGGAGACCCGCGCCTGCCGCAAAGGCGACGACGCCGACGAGCAGGAAAAAGCGAAGCCACAGCGGCAATTTCATCGACATCATGCTCGCCACCTGTGTGGGTTCGCCACGTCCCTGCCGCTGTATTTCTGCACACCTGCGATGCCCGCAAACGTCCGCGGCCAGAATAGCTGCCAGCCGCCGCTCTACGTGCTCGCTGCTACGGCAGATGAGGACGTTGATCTATATCAAGCTCACCCACCGCTGAAGGTCTACGGGAAACGGCCGGCAAATCGGGCTGTTTGCGCGCCCTATGCGGCGGCTCATTCCCTCTCCTCGATCAGGGGTGATCATCATGCAATCCTCTTGGCCTAACGAGCCCAGTCGTCGCCTGGTTCTAGGCGCACTCGCAGCAGTGCCCGCATTCTCCGTGCCACTCGTTGCCGGTGCCCAGACACAAACAACGCCCGCGCAAGCACCGCTTCCCGCAGCCGGTTTTTCATTCGCTGCGGTCGGCGATACCCGACCGATGATGTACCTCCCGTTGAAAGAGGGACAACCGGACCTCAGCAAGTTCTTCGTCGAGATGTTCGGATTGGTCATGCCGGAAAAGGTCGCCGAGGCCGTCGTAGCGAAGGATGTGAAGATGATCTTCGATCCGGTCACAAAGGACCTGGTCAAGGTCGTCATGCCGTTCGCATCCAAGACGGAAGTGATGACCCTGACGGTAGATAAGGGTTGGGTCACTGAGGCATCCGTTGAAGACGTGAAACTGCTTCCCGGAGTGCATCGAACCATGTTCCGGCTTCAGGGCGGCGAATGGGTGACGCGCGAAATTGTCAAGGACGTTCAATCCGGTCGCGCCAAATTCGTGGTCAATAGCGGTGACGCTGTGTGGTGGGGCAATCAGGGCTTGACCGTGAGTGACAGCCCATACTGGAAGCGCGTGAACGAAACAATGTTGAAGAAGCTACCCGCGCCGGATGACGAGATGCGCGCGGCCGGTCTGGATGGGCGCTTTTTCATGAGTGTGGGTAATCATGAGGTGTGGGCCGACCCAAAGATTGAGGGCGTACTTTCGGCTGTGCCGTATCTGAAAAAATTCGGCGTCACGCCGGAAAACCTCATCTACAAATTCGACTTCAAGGGCACCCGCTTCATCTATCTCTGGAGTGGCAAGTACGATTACCGTTCGCCGTCGCTGTGGGACGCTGATCGGCCAAAATATGCCGAGCAGATGACCCAGCTTCAAAAGTGGATGGACGAGGCGAAGGCCAACGGCATTCGGAAGGCGTTTATCGTCTTCCACTATCCCGTGTTTGCGCGGTCAGGCTTAGGCCCGATCCCGGCTCCCGATAACCCGCACAAGGTGATTGCGTCGTATGCCAAGGACATGGAGGTGATCGTGTTGAACGGGCACGTCCACACCACGGAAATCTACGATGTAGATGGGGTAAAGTATCTGATGTTGGGCGGTGGGGGCGCAGAACAAGACCCAATCCTGCCGGGGCGAACCAGCATCAAGGTGCCCGCCGACTATCCGCGGGACCTTTACTGGAAGGGCCAGCCTCCGCAAGAGGAGTACAACTACGTGCTGGTGGACGTTGAACCCGGCCAGAAGACTAAGTTCACCCTCAATCGCTTCCGGCCGTGGTCGGCGGAGCCATTCGGGACTGAGGAACTCTTCACGTGACAGCAAGCGGGCAATAGGCCGGGAGTGAGGTTCTGGCGACAGTACTCCTGATTATTCACGGCTTGGTCGCCGTTGCACTGCTTGGCGCGATTACGCACCAGACCTTGGCGACGTGGGCGACTGTGGGAACGCGCCCCAGTTCGTTTTTCGGCCGCTTTCGCTCCGTGCCATCGGCCCGGTTCGCCGACGCCGTCGTCGTCTTGTATGCCATCTCCATCCTGCTCGGTGGGATCATCTATCTGTATTTTCGCGTCGACATCAGGCCAGAGTTAGAGCGCGCCGGTCATTGGCCAGCCCTGGGCTTCTTCGACCTCAAGGAGCACTTCGCCGCTATCGGTTTTGCGTTGCTACCAGCCTACTGGGTTTGCTGGCGACGGCCGCGTGCCGACGAGCCTGCTCAGACGCGCACGATGCTCACCTCGATCCTCGCCTTTGTCATCTGGTGGGGCTTCCTAACTGGCCACGTCGTAAACAACATCAGGGGTTTCGGCGCATGACGTTATCGGCTGCGTTCCGCCGCTTTGCATTCGCGTTCGGGACGACATTTGGCTTCCTCTACGTGGTTGCACTCGCAAAGGACCTTGCTCTTTTCACCGTTTTCCCGTCGCTCGGCATCGTGCTGGCGGGCACGCATCATTCGCGAGACGTTGCTGACCCTGCGATGGGATTTCTAGCTCCAGCGATGTACTGGTACGGGTGGGCCGCGACGGCCGCGCTCGGGGCACTGATCGTCGCCCTCGTTGCTGCGTCGTTACCCGGACGTTCAGTGCGAAACTTCTGGTCGGGATGGGTGTGGGTAATTCCCATCCTCTCGATGATCGCTTGCGTCTATCTCACCCTGCCTTGGTTTAGGCTCTGACTTGGGTGCTTCCGCACATGGATCATGACCGATTAAGCTCAAAGCGGGCTCTCTGGTCGGAAAACCGCTTCGCGCTCTTCCGGATCAAGCTTCAAGCAGCCCGATCCGGCCGCAAGGCCGCGTAGAGACCGACGAGGGTTCCGATGGCGACCAGGCCTGCCGCCAGCAGCACCTGCAATTCCCCATCATCGGTGGCGCCTGCGGACGACACCAGCCTGGTCACGACGACGAACAGAATGCCCACGGAGGCTGCTGCACCCACACTGAGATAAGCGAGCTCTCGCGTCAGGTTCCGGCCGAGAAGTCCGAGTGCCGTGAAATACATCGCGCAAGCGTTGGGATGAACGAACAAGGCAACGCGCGCGTACGGACCATAGGAGTCGAGAAGGGACTCACATCGGCCCAGTGCCGCTTTTGAGGCAACCCGTTGCAACATCGGTCTGAAAAAGCGAGCCTGTCCGTAACTCAGAACGGCGCCCACGATGATGGCCGCCCACGCCACGATGAAAACGGAGACATCCGCAGGCTTCGGATTGAGCGCCACGGACATCAGGATGAGGGCGGTTCCGGGAAAATAGCCGAAATACGGAAAGACCGACTCCAGGAGCACGCAAGCGAACATGAAGACCGGAAACCATGCCGAACCGGTCGCATCCTGGACGATGGCGTTCAAGTCGAACAGGTTCGTCTTGTACAGGACGAGGTACATGCACATGGCCAATCCGGCCAGCGCGTAGAACGGCAACGCCCCCGACAAAAACCGTCTCATCCAGCCGCCGCGCTTTGTTTCGCGGACAGGGCGGAGACCTTCGATATCGGGACAAGACGACGGAAACGCATGGCTCATGTTTAGGCGAATGAGATTGCCCCTGTCGATAGCAATCCTCGCCCCAGCTGCGCGGGCCATTCGCCGCATTGAAAATGCTCGCTGATCGGGAAGACGCAGTCGATCACAGACCTAGTGTGACCTCAGCCCAGTGCATCGCGGTGCTGCCGCCCAGAAACTCGATCACGCGGGGCTCGATGGTCTCCGGCCGATCGTGGCCAATGACAGCGGTCGCTGCGATCATGTCGCAACGCTCGTTGTAGACGACCGACACCAGCGTTTTGCCGGGAGCGCCACGTGAGTTGAGCGTGTAGGCGCGGCTGCGACCGTTCATCGACGCAATCCTGATGGGATGGCCGGAACCGCGTGGAGAGACTTCGCCCAGGAGAACGGTATCGCCCATGCGATCGAGATCCTCGTCATCGGCGACGCCCGTCGTGCAATTGCAAAAACCTATCTTGGCACGCAGGTACAGCGTCACCTCGACACCGCAGTCGGAAGCCCTGCAGCGGAACGCCTTTCCCTTGCCCCATTGGTCGATCGAGAAGGGCCACGTCACCTCCTGCCACACCGGCGTGGCGGAATTCGCGGCGGCATGCCGTGGCACATGGAGCCACAAGAGCGATGCCGCCAGCGCGCTTCCCAGCGAGATTGCTGCGACGGCGATGGCGGCTGCCCTTCTCATCATTTCACCGTTCTCGTTCCGGGTCAGTTGCTGGCGAGATATTGCTTCGCCGCCGCGACCTCGGGGCGTTCCGAATCGGCACTGGCCGTCAGCGTTACGAGCTGCTGACAGTTCTGTCGTGCCGCTTCCCTGTCACCAAGGGCTTCGGCCGCCTTGGCCGCTCCCGCGAACGCGTGCAAGCGGTTCGGCTCCTTCGCCTTGGTTGCCTCGAATGCAGCAAGCGCCTCCTTGGCCATGCCGCGATCGAGCAGCATGAAGCCGTAAAGTTCGCGTGCCGGCGCCAGCGGTCCGGGCGTGATCACGTGCTTTTCCGTCTTGTCCTCGGCATCCGCCGCGGCACTCATCGCATTGAGCGCCTCGTCATACTTGCCCTCGGCGTAAAGCACCCAGGCGACGGCGACCTGACGCTGGATGTCGACGATTCCGGACCAATAACTGTCCTTGGCGTCCTGCAGCTTGTCGCGCAATTCTGCCAGCTTCTGGATGTCGGCCTTGGCGGCCTCCGGTTTGCCGGAGCGCGCCGCGCCGAGGGCCCGGGCGAAATGCGTTACCGCCATCGCAAAGTTGAGGTTGCTCGGCCTGACCGGCAGCTGCGAGGCCCCCTCCCAATCGCCACGGTCGATCGCATAACGCGCCGGCGAAGCCGCCAGCGCGTAGTCTGCCGCCGCGACCGTCGCCTTGAAGTCGGTCTCCTTGATCATGTCGTCGATGACGGCACGCGCCTGCTTGTCCTGGCCGAGCTGCAGGTAAGCATAGACCATGTAGTCCTGCGCATGCAGGTAGTTGCCGACCGACTTTTCGGCCATCGCGGCTTTCACGGAAGCGGTGTTGGAGTCGATCGATTCCTTCCAATAGCCGACGCGCGTGTAGATGTGGGAGGGCATGTGCTGGGCGTGCGGCGCGGCCGGTGCGATCTTGGCGTAACGATTGGCGGCATCGAGCCCTTTCTGCGCCAGCGCCGGGTAGTCGTAGAGATGGATCAGATAATGCGTCACGCCCGGATGCATCGGCAGCCGCCTGGAGATCGGCTCGAGAATCGCCGCGCCTTTAATTTGCTGCGCATAGGTCTTGTCGTTCAGATCCGCCGAGGTATTGAGCGTAATGGCGTAGGCGATCTGGGCTTCGTCGTCGTCTGGATATTTTGCCGCGACGCGCGCCTGCGCGTCACGCAGCATGCGCATCCGCTGGACGTGAGGAATCTTGTCGTAGTCGGCATACATCACCATCAGCGCATCGATGTAGTCGCGTTCGCGCTCGGTCGCGGCGCCGATCTCCTTGGCCTTCATGATCGCGGCGAGGCCTGGCGCGAGGTTCGGCTTTGGAATCGCATTGTGCGGATTGTCCATGTAGGTGAGCGCAATGCCCCAATAGGCCATGCTGCATGTCGGGTCAGCCTTGATGGCTTCTTCGAAGATCTCCTTGGCGTTGGCGTACCAGTAGGAATGCTGATAGCGCATCCCGCGATCGAAACGACGCTGGGCCACATCGTTGCAAGAGGTCTGGAAATGAACGCTGCCGAGCTGCTGATCTACATCGTCTTGCGCGACCAGAGCCTGTGGTCCTGATAGGCCGAAACCGGCTACGATGACGAGGAACAGGGACTTCCGCATGGATCCCTCCCTTTGCCTGATACGCAATGAATTGGTCTTGATACCCCCTCACTATATGACGTTCGCGGCTTTTGAACAGCGAAGTGAATCGCGGCAGCGCAACTGACCCAGCGGCGCCTCGAAGTTGGCGAAATCAATCCGAAGCCAGCGCCGTCGGAGTTCGATCCTTACGCGCGCATCATTCTGGCCTCGGATCGCGTCGCTACGCGATCGACAGAATCTCGATCTCTTGCGCGCCTGAACCCACGACATCGCCGACCGCCTTCCCGATCAGCGACTTCGCGACCGGCGCCACGAACGAGATCGTTCCGGCCTTTGGATCCGCTTCGTCCTCGCCGACGATGCGATAGGTCTGCACGCGGCCGTCGGTGCGGCTGAAGGTCACGGTGCTGCCGAAGGCGACGACATCGGTCGACGCCGGATCGGGAATGACCTGCGCCGTGCGCAGCCGTTCGGTCAGATAACGAGCGTCGCGCAAGGGCACCGCCGACTGTCGGCGCTTTTCGTTGACATCCTCGATGGCTTGCGCGGCTTCATAGGCCTCGCGCGCCTCGCGAAGCTGCGCCTGCAGCGCCTGCAAGCCGGCTTCCGTCACGAGGTTTGGATGCGGCGAGATCGGGCGATCCGGCAGCAGCGTCTCGGACGCAGTTTCGGCGCTTTCTTCCTTGGTAAAGGCGACGCTCAATTCAGAATCCTGTCGAACTGTTTCGGACACCCGCTCGCGCCTCGCCCCACAACGGGGAATCGCGCCGAACAGCAGCCGGTGATTGTCCCGGACTATATCTCAAGTTCGACGAAACGGCGCAGCTTGAAGACCAGGTCCGGTACGGCCTGGCGGAACCGCGTCGCGTTCTGGAACGTGGTCGAGAACGGCGCGAAGGTGATCATCGCATTCCAGTGCTTGTAACCGTAGACCGTGACGGAGGCGCCGGTCGCCGGAAAATTCTCCAGCTTGCGCAGCTCGCCAAGCACCAGATCGGCAATCGCCTCGGCAGGAAGCAACTTCTTGCCATCAGGCGTCGTCGTGATTTTCGCCGGCCGCTCGACCGGCTTCGCGGCAGCCGGCACGGCATCGGGCGCAGCGTCGGGTTCGGCCGGTGCAGGATCGGGGGTGGACGGCTCGATCAGGTCGAACCCGTTCGTCGGCGCTGTCGGCGGAACCTCGGTGAGCGGCGGCGGAGCACTGCTGTCTGCGCGCTTGTTGCCTCCCAGGATGCTGCTGATCATGGCCACAAGGCCAGCATCCTTCACGTCGTCGCTCATTTCTCCCCCCGGGCTTCGGCCTACTCTAGCACCGCTCTCGCGGACCGCCACTGGGGATGTATGGCCGGATTCCGCTTGGTTAAGGCGCTACGACAAGGCGTCACACCAAGGCCGTCACACGATGGCACCGGCGGCCCGACGTCCGATCACGTCGCCCGCCGTGAGACCCATCACCGCTTATCGAACGGAATGTACCGCTGGTACTGCCTGGGCACAGAGTTGCGGTAGCGCGCGGGCACGGTGCCGCTGTCGACCGAATGATCGATTTCCTGCTGCCGCGTCATCTTCTTCTTCGCCGGCTTCTTCGATGCGCTCTTCTTGGAGTCGGCCGGCTGGCTGGAGGTGTCGCTGGTCGCGGCCGGCGTTGTCGTCGTCGCTGCCGGCGCAGTGGTTGTCGCGGCAGGCGCTGCGGTTCCACCGGCGGCCGGCGCATTCTGGGCCAGCGCGAGCGGTATTTGCATGAAAAGCGCCAGCGCTGCTGTCGCAGCCAGCAAATATGACCTTTGCATTAGAACCTCCAAAATACCTGATCCGAATGAGACAAGCCTGGTTCTCCGGGATCGACGCGCGCAAGTCTGCTCACGATAGGCCCGGACCCCCACCGCGAACTGTGGCGTAGATCACATTGCTGGCCGCCGGCTGCGTCATGATGTGCCATGTCGCGAACGCACGGCATTCCGCCGACACCAAGATAGGCATGACATGCCTCAGACGAGCCCAGCTCGCTGACGTACCCGTCCACCCGCTCTCGAAGGAGATTGAAATGCGTCGCATCATCCTCACTCTCGCATCGTTCGCCGCCCTGGTCGCCGTAGCATCCCCGGCCGCCCAGGCACATCCTGCAAACGATCGATATTGCCTGCAGGGACGCATGTGGGGCTATCCCGGCAACTGCCAGTTCGCGAGCTATCAGCAGTGCCTCGCCACCGCCTCCGGCACGTCGGCCTCTTGTGGCATCAATCCGCGCTACGCGTTCTCGCAGCAGCGTGCCTACTGACGACGTCGCGGCGTGCGCGCATGACGCGCACGCCGCCACACTTATTGCGTGAAGACGATCCGCTTCGCCGACAGTCCGGCGAACTCACTTGCGCGAAGCCGCTCGTGCGCGCCGATGACGAGAATGTTATCCGTCATCGCACAGGGAAAAATTTGCAAAGCGCGGCCGCAGCTTGCTCGTAACGCTCCCTCCCGGAACAACATCGATGTCGCGCAGTGTGTGAAGCAGATCGCTTGTGGCACCCAATCGCCTGATCTAGCGTGACATGCATATTCTGTTGCGAACAACTTTAGCTTTATTCGTTGCACGTCGTGACTTTTCAGGGAGGTGTTTTCAATGAGCAGCCGCCACAGCATTGTTCCGCGCGGTCTGAACGCAACGCGTTCGCCGCTTTCCCAGGGCCGCTTCGGACGCATGTTCCGCAAGCTCACGCCGGCGAAATTCGGTCCGAACGACGCCGACAATGTCGCGAACCTTTCGGCGCTGGCCGACAAGATGGTCGCCGACTTCGATGGTCCGAAGGACGGGCCGGACGCGGAGGAGAGCGGCATTCCCGCGCTCTACACCTATTTCGGCCAGTTCATCGACCACGACATCACCTTCGATCCGGTCAGCTCGCTGACCAAGCAGCAGGATCCCGACGGGCTCGTCGACTTCCGCACGCCGTCGCTCGATCTGGACAATCTCTACGGCCGTGGTCCGAACGATCAGCCCTACATGTATGACGGCATCAAGTTCCGGCTCGGCGAGAAGCTGACCGGCGCGGGCGTACCCGATGCCAGCGACCTGCCGCGCTTCAAGGGCCGCGCCCTGATCGGCGACCCCCGCAACGACGAGAACAGCATCGTCTCGCAGTTCCAGGCCTTGATGCTGCGCTTTCACAACCGCATGGTCGACGACAACGACAGCCTGTCGTTCGAGGACGTGCAGCAGCGCGTCCGATTCCATTATCAATACGTCGTGCTGAACGACTTCCTGCCGCGCATCGTTCACGCCAGCGTGCTGGACGAGCTGAGGACCGCAGGCCAGTACGACCGCAGCAAGCTCGCCCACTACCACTGGAAGACTTACCCGTTCATGCCGGTCGAGTTCTCGGTTGCGGCCTACCGTCTCGGCCATTCCATGATCCGCCCCGGCTATCGGCTGAACGATGCGGACAACATGCTGCTGCAGATCTTCCCCGACCCCAACAATCCCGACAAAAACGCGCTGACCGGCTTCCGCGCCATGGGCCCGGGACGCGCCATGGATTGGGGCCGCTTCATCGATCTGGACACGCGTCCCTACGGCGTCGAGGACGACGACACCAACCCCGACAACAAGAAGCGGCTGCAGTTCGCCTATCGCATCGACGCCTCGCTGGTCGATCCGCTGCGCAAGCTGCCGCCGGAGGTCGCATCCAATCCGTCGTCGCTGGCGCTGCGCAATCTCGAGCGCAGCTGGCGGCTCGGCCTGCCCTCAGGCCAGGCCGTCGCCAAGGCGATGAACCTGACGCCGCTGACGGATGATCAGATCATCGTCGGCAAGGCCGTCGACGAACCCGGCGCGGGCGATCCGCAAACTGGGATCGCAACCATCGCGAACGGCGTGTTTGCCGGCAATTGCCCGCTCTGGACCTACATCCTTGCCGAGGCGCGGCAATTCCAGACCGCGGTGACGATCCCGGCCACCGGCGCGCCGGCGACCGGAATCAACACGCCGCAGCTCGGCCCCGTCGGCGGTCGCATCGTCGCCGAGGTCTTCCTCGGCATGATGTTCGGCGACCATTCCTCCGTGCTGTCGCTCGACCCGCAATGGACGCCGGTGACCGGCTCCAGCTTCGCGCTGAAGGACCTCGTCGCCTATGCGCTCGGCCAGGGCGATCCGCTGCACTGAGGCCTGATGAGATGAGACCCGTTCTTTGTGCTGCGTGACAAGGCGTGGATGGCCGGGACAGGCCCGGCCATGACGCTGTGGAGACGGTCTAATGCGCGGCCCCGAGACCGCTCTCCTCCAGCCGCGCCGCAAACCATAGCGACAGCGGCTGATCGACCAGGCCGCTGACATAGACTTCCGAAATCGTCACATGCTGCCTGTCCAGCACCAGCAGCACGCCGATCCAGTACGCGAACCACACATGCGCGTCGGTCAGCGCCATCAGCTTGTGCTGGTCGTGCTCGAGCGAGGTGTGATTGCTCGCCTTGCGGATCTCGACGGCGAGCAGATTGTTCGGGATCTCGCGCTGATGCACGACGACATCGGGGTAGATCGATTTTCCCAGATGATCGTCGGTGGAGACGATCGTGCCGTGCGGCAGATGCAGCGTGCGCTCGCCGAGGCGGTCGTAGTTGCAATCGACTGACCAGCCCGAGAATTGCCGCTCCAGATAGACGGCAAAGCGGTGCGTCACCGCCCGCTCGCCGACGTCCTTCTCGAACAAGAATCCTTCGTGAGCGTAGAAGTCCCGGAGCGCCGCGATCACCTTGTTCAGCTCGGTCTGCATCTTGCCCCCCGGCCCTCGGCGCTCCCTGGTGCTGTGCCCTACATCTGGACTTCGATCAGCCGCGGCCCGGGCTCGGCGACGGCTTCGGCCAGAGCCTTGTTGAACTCTTCGGCATTGGTGACGGCGCGGCCGGGGACGCCCATGCCCTTCGCCAGCGCGACGAAGTCCAGCGTCGGACGGTCGAGGCGCAGCATGTCGTTGGCACGCTGGCCGGGCTCGCCGGCGCCGACATTGTCGAACTCGCCGCGCAGGATCTGGTAGATGCGGTTGGCGAACACGATGGTGACGATGTTGAGGTTCTCGCGGGCCTGCGTCCACAGCGACTGGATCGTGTACATCGCGCTGCCGTCGCCGACCATGGTGATCACCTTGCGGTCCGGACATGCGATCGCGGCGCCGATCGAAAGCGGCGTGGAGAAGCCGATCGAGCCGCCCATGTTCTGGAGCCAGTCGTGCGGAGCGGCCGCCGCCGTCGGCGGGAAGAAGCCGCGGCCGGTGGTCAGGGATTCGTCGACCATGATCGCGTTCTCGGGGATGGCGCATGCGATCGCCTGCGCGATCGAGGCGAAGGTCAGCGCGCCGGTCGGCTTCACCAGCTCAGCCAGGGCCTGCGGCTTGACGTCCTTCGCGCTCGCCTTCACCGCGCCGGCCAGTGCTTCGAGCGCCGCGACCGAATTCTCGCCCCAGGAGGTCATGCGATGCACCTCGCAGCCCTCGGGCTTGAGCATGCTCGGCTTGTTCGGATAGGCGAAGAACGCCACCGGATCATCGGACTCGATCAGCACGATGTGCCGGAACTTCGCCAGCATCGGCAGCGCGTTCTCGATCACGTAATGAATGCGGTCGATCGAATAGCGGCCGCGGCCGCGCGCCATCTTGGGACGGAAGGTCGGGCCCATCACCGTGCAGCCGGTCTTGCCGGCGATACGCTCGGCCAGCGCCAGGCCCTGTTCGCTCAGCGCGCTGCCGGTCATCAGCAGCAGCGTACCCTCGCCATCGCCGTGCAGGATCTTCGCGGCCCGCTCGACCGCCTGCGGCGAATAGCTGGCGCGCTGCTGCTCGGCCGGTACCTCGGCGATGCCATCGGCCTCGTTCCAGGCGGTGTCGGCGGGCAGGATCAGGGTCGCGATCTGTGGCGGTGCGCTCTTGGCGGCGGCGATCGCCGCGGCGCCGTCAGCTGCAACCGATTTGGAGTCCGGCGAGGTGCGGACCCAGGACGACATCGGCCGGGCCAGGCCCTCGATGTCGGAGGTCAGCGGCGCGTTGTAGTCGATGTGGTAGACCGCATGCTGGCCGACGATGTTGACGATGCCGGAATTCGCCTTCTTGGCGTTGTGCAGATTGGCCAGGCCATTGGCCAGGCCAGGGCCGAGATGGAGCAGCGTCGAAGCCGGCGTGCCCTTCATGCGGAAATAGCCGTCAGCGGCGCCGGTCACCACGCCTTCGAACAGGCCGAGCACGCAGCGCATGCCCGGCACGCGGTCGAGCGCCGCGACAAAATGCATCTCGGAGGTGCCTGGGTTGGTGAAGCAGACATCCACCCCACCCTTGACCATCGTCCGCACCAGGCTTTCCGCACCGTTCATCCCAAAGCTCCCTGCAACCGGCAATATTCAAATGTCCGCTCGATCAATCATTGTTCGCCGCCTCCGTCAAAGCAATAGCCGGCATCGCCGGCCTGCCCCGCGCGACGATCCGCTTGTTTGGCTAATGCTTTCAGGCAAATTAGCGTGGTTGCCGGTTTGGCAACGCCAGACGTTAAGGATGATCTCCCTCACGGGCCCGTGGCTTGCGAAATGCCCGCAAATATGGCCTGTGACTTCAGTTGAATCCGATTTTTTTACTGGGGGAAACAATGATCCGATTTTTTGCCGCGCCGATTGCCGCCATCGCATTGCTGTCGGCCACCGCCGGCGGCGCATTCGCCGAGGGGTTCGACTCGCGCGAGATCATGGGCTTCGGCCCGAGCTTCTTCCGCGGCGGCTCTAGCCCGATCCCCCGCACCACCATCATGTACAACGGCAATTACGCCCCCGGCACGATCGTGGTGAACACGAGCGAGCGCCGCCTGTATCTGGTGCTCCAGAACGGCCAGGCGCTGCGCTACGGCATCGGCGTCGGCCGCGACGGCTTCCGCTGGGGCGGAGTGCACAGGATCACCGCCAAGAAGGAATGGCCGGACTGGACGCCGCCGTCGCAGATGCTGGCCCGCCGGCCCGACCTGCCGCGCCACATGAAGGGCGGCATCGAGAATCCGCTCGGCGCGCGCGCGATGTATCTGGGCTCGACGCTCTACCGCATCCACGGCTCCAACGAGCCGGAGACGATCGGCCAGGCCGTGTCCTCGGGCTGCTTCCGCATGACCAACGAGGACGTCAGCGATCTCTACAGCCGCGTCTCGGTCGGCACCAAGGTGGTCGTGCTCAACAACTAGCCGTCGGCGAACTGCGGGAACCCGCAGGGCGCGTGAATATGCGGTCTTGTGCGTCGCTGCCGAATACGGCAGCGTCGGGTCGTAATGAGCGCATTGGCCCCGCCTTCGTCAGGCTTTCGCATCGCCCTGCTGGCGCTCGCCACTTTCGCGTTCGCCCCTGACACCGCTACCATCGCCGTCGCGGGCGAATTGCCCGCGATCGCCTCGCGCCAGCGCGCCGAGAAGAAGAGCTTCACCGACGGCGAGATCGTCGAAGGCTTTCTGAAGACGGCGTTCGGCGCCGAATACCACCTCGCCGGCCGCGTCGACCGCATCCGGAAATTCGACGGGCCGGTGCGCGTCTACGCCGAGAGCGAGCGCGCCGACCGCAAGACGCAGCTCGCCAAGGTCGTGGCCGACATCGGCAGGCGCGTGCAGCATCTCGACATCGCCATGATCGACACCAGCGAAGCCGCGAACGTGCGGGTGAAGCTGGTTCGCGACCGCGACCTGTTTCGGACGATTTCCAGCTTCTACGGCGCGGAGAAGGCGCGCGAGATCCGCACCTCGCTCGATCCGCAATGCCTGTCCGGCTTCCGCAAGAACGACAATTTCGAGATCGAGCATTCCGACGTCATCCTCACCGTCGACAACGGCGATTTCACCTTCCTCGATTGCGCCTATGAGGAACTGCTGCAATCGCTCGGCCCTATCAACGACACCGCGAGCGTGCCGTGGACCATGTTCAACGACAATGTGTCGATGGGCTATTTCGACGTCTACGACCAGTACATCCTCAACCTGCTCTACGATCCCCGCATCAAACCCGGCATGACCGTGCAGGAGGTCAGGGCGGTGCTGCCCCAGGTGCTCGCCGATGTGCGCGCCTGGGTGAAGCGCGTGAATGATTTGAAGGAGTGAGGCGCGTCTTACCCTCCCCTGGAGGGGGAGGGTCGGCTCGCGGCGCGTCAGCGACGTGAGACGGGGTGGGGTGAAAGTCTCTCCACCGAAGCGCTGCCCGTGTGGAGAGATCACCCCACCCCGCTCGCGCTACGCGCGATCGACCCTCCCCCTCCAGGGGAGGGTAAGCGGAACGCCTCCTCCGCCTCTACTGCACGAGATCAGCAACCGTGGCCGCAGCCTTCAGGCCCGTGCCGGTGAGGACCACAACCGTGGTCTCGTTCGCCTTGATAGATCCCGCCGCGGAGAGTTTTTCCAATGCAGCAGCCGCGCTGGCGCTGGTCGGTTCGGCAAACAATCCCTGCCGCGCAAGACGCCGCAACGCGGCGACGATCTCGTCCTCGGTCAGCGCAACGGTGCCGCCGCCGCTCTCGCGCAAGCTCCCGATGATCTCGCGCAGGCGCAGCGGATTCTTGATGGCGGTGCCTTCGGCGACGGTCTTGTTCACCTCGCGGGCGACCGGCGTGTCGACACCCGCCTTGAAGCTTGCATCGATCGGCGAGCAGTTTAGCGGCTGCGCCGCGAACAGGCGCGGCAGCTTCGCGATCTGCCCGGCTTTCAACAGCTCGCGGAAACCGAAGGCGCAACCGAGCAGGCTGCTGCCGGCGCCAACGGGAACGATGATATTGTCGGGCGCGCGAAAACCGAGGTCTTCCCAGATTTCATAGGCGAGCGACTTGGTGCCTTCGAGGAAGAACGGCTGCCAATTGTGGCTGGCATAAAAGGTCTGGCTCGACTGGCGGATGGCCTCGGCCTCCGACTCCTCGCGCGGCCCCTCGACGAGTTGAACCGCGGCGCCATAGGCGCGCACCTGCGCGATCTTGGCCGGCGACGTCGAGGCTGGCGCCAGGATCTTCACGCGCGTGCCGCCGGCGGCACCTAATCCCGCCATCGACGAGCCGCCATTGCCCGAGGAGTCCTCCAGGATCGCGTCGACGCCGATTTGCCGCAGGAATGACAGCATCACCGAAGAGCCCCTATCCTTGAAGCTGCCGGTCGGGTTGAACCATTCGAGCTTGAAGAACGGACGCAAATCGCCCCAGTCCTGCTGGACCAGCGGCGTGCAGCCTTCGCCGAGCGTGATCGGCTTCTTGATCTCGACCGGCAGCGCCGCCCGGTAGCGCCAGAGCGAGCGCGTGGCGCCGTCGATGTCCGCGCGCGATATGCCTGGTCCCGGCGTCACCAGCAGCGGCGTCCGCTCGTCCGAGCACCAGCGCGGCTGGTCCAGCGGATAGAGCCGTCCGTTACGGGGGTCGATGTAGCTGGCGGTGGGCATGGCAGTCTCCAGGCGAGAGGCGATCTATACGATTTGTCCGATTATGTGGGTCTGGTCCAGTCCACGGCACCGCGGTGGCGCAACCGCCGCGCCGCCCTCTTGAAAACATAAAAAATATAACTAGTTCAAATCCTTAGACCTATCGCGCGGATCGAATAGCAAGGTTCGGCCGGGGCGAAGGAGCGGCATCCAGGCGAGCCGGACCTGCCCGTCGGTGACGGGAATTTGGCCAGGGTCGCCTGCCCGGCGGGGAACCATTAACTTGTCTGTCGTCGCCAGCCGCTACAATATGTTGGATTGAGCTCGCGTCGCCGGTGTTCGGCACCGGCAACGCAAGTGAGCCAGGCCCGTCCGAGCGGCGGGCCGTCGGCTTTTTGGGAGCCTGGACATGAGCCGCGCGAACCGTACCGATCACATCCGCCTGACCTCCCATCCGGAGCCGGGCAAAAAGGCCGCGTTTCCGATTCACTGGGGCGCAGCCGACGCACGCACCCGGGGGCCGATCATCGGCACGGTATCGCGCGCTGGGGATCGCAACGTGATCGGCAGCCATGGCGGCTCCTACGCCATGTACCGGGCGCTCGCGGTGTCCGCCGGCGCGCTCGATCCGATCCGCCGGCCCGACCTCACCAACACCTTTCCGGCCGCGACCATCGGGCCGTTCGAGCAATGGCGCGATCCCGACAAGATCGTCGCGCTCGATCCCTGGGGGCATCTCGTCGCGGAGAATTTCGGCAAGGACATCGCCGAGGGCGTCGACATCAGGCCGAGCATCGCGGTGACGCGCGCGCGGCTCGACCTGCCGGAGATCCGCGAGGCGCTCGCCGCAAAACGGCTGCGCGCCGACGGCGAGGTCGTGCACGCCAATGGCAGCGTGTCGGTGGTGAAAATCGCGATCGATCCGGTCTGGTACCTGCCGGGCCTTGCGACGCGCTTCGGCACCGGCGAGACCGAGCTGCGGCGCACGCTGTTCGAGCAGACCGCCGGCATGTTCCCCGAGTTGGTCACCCGGCCGGACATGAAGGTATTCCTGCCGCCGATCGGCGGCACCACCGTCTACATGTTCGGCGATGTGACAAAACTTCCGGACCACCGCACCAAGATCACCTGCCGCGTGCATGACGAGTGCAACGGCTCCGACGTGTTCGGCTCCGACATCTGCACCTGCCGCCCCTATCTCATCCACGGCATCGAGGAATCCGCGCGCGGCGCGCAGGAGGGCGGGCTCGGGCTCGTCATCTACAACCGCAAGGAAGGCCGCGCGCTCGGCGAGGTCACCAAATTCCTGGTCTACAATGCGCGCAAGCGCCAGGAGGACGGCGACGCGGCGGCCGCCTATTTCGAGCGCACCGAATGCGTCGCCGGCGTCCAGGACGCGCGCTTCCAGCAATTGATGCCGGATACGATCCACTGGCTCGGCCTGAAGCGCATCGACCGTTTCCTGTCGATGAGCGACATGAAGCATGACGCGCTGACCTCGCAGGGCATCGACATCGTCGAGCGCGTGCCGATCCCGCCGGAGCTGATCCCGGCCGACGCCTATGTCGAGATCGCCGCGAAAAAGGCTGCCGGCTATTACTCGACCGACATCGCGCCGGAGAAGGACGTGAACGGCGTGGTCGGGCGCTCGCTGGAAAAGTACTGATCGCGCGATGGCGGAGGCTTTGGAACAACAGGCCCGCTCCCTGCTCAGCGCAGGAGCGGTTCGCGCGCGTGCCGCAAAAATGCTCGAGATCGGCCTCGCCGGCGGGCTCCGGCACTTCACGATCGACCTCGACCGCATGGACGGCGTCGCGGAGGCCGTGATCGCGGTCACGCGCAAGGCCTATCCGACGCTGGAGATTCCCTTCCATGCCCGCTGGCGGCATTTCGTGCTCGGCGGCGTCGATCGCTGGGCGAGGCTTGCCAACGTCGCATCGTGGCCGGATCGCGCGGCACGTGCGCGCGCCGAGTTCGACCTCGCCATTGTCAGCGTGCTGCTCGACGCAGGTGCGGGAGCCACGTGGCGCTATCGCGACGCTGTGACCGGCGAAAGTATCGGCCGATCGGAGGGGCTTGCCATCGCAAGCCTCGACATGTTTGCAGGCGGCCTGTTCTCCGGCGATGCGCGTGCGCCGTTCAGGGCCGATGCAGACGTGCTGGCGAAACTACCGCTCGCCTCCCTCACCTCCGCCTTTCAGGCGAGCGATGCCAATCCGCTGCTCGGTCTCGACGGACGCACTGATCTGCTGCGACGTCTGGGCAAGCTGGTTGCCGAGCGCGCGGACATCTTCGGCCTGCACGATACGCCGCGGCCAGGCGGCCTGTTCGATCACATCGCGGCACAGGCCGTGGGGGGCGCGGTCGCCGCGCCCGCCATCCTGTCCGCAGTGCTGAACCAGCTTGGACCGATCTGGCCGTCACGGCTCGAGCTCGCCGGGATTCCGCTCGGCGATTGCTGGCGTCATCCGGCGATCGGGGCGGACGACGGAACGGCAGGCCTCGTACCCCTGCACAAGCTGTCGCAATGGCTGAGCTATTCGCTGATCGAACCGCTGCAGCGCGCCGGCTTTGACGTCACCGACATCGACGGCCTCACCGGCCTCGCCGAATACCGCAATGGCGGCCTGTTCGTCGATCACGAGGTGCTGCGCCTGCGCGACGCCGCCGATGCCGAGCGCGCGCATGCGGTGGATTCCCTGCTCGTCGTAGAATGGCGCGCGCTCACCGTCGCGCTGCTCGACCGGCTTGCGGGCAGCATCCGCGCCAGGCTCGGCCGCACGCCCGAGACCTTGCCCCTCGCGAGCATTCTCGAAGGTGGCAGCTGGGCCGCCGGCCGCGCCATCGCCTTCGCGCGCCGGCCGGACGGCGCGCCGCCGCTCAAGGTGATCAGCGACGGCACGGTTTTCTAAACCCTCTCCCCCTGTGGGAGAGGGTGGCTTCGCGAAAGCGAAGCCGGGTGAGGGGTTGTCTCCGCGAGGGCATCTCTCATTGGAGTTCGTGGAGAGAGACCCCTCATCCGGCGCCGTAGCCGATGCGGGGCATCGGCGTTCTTAAGAACGGCGGCCCAAGGGCCGCCTATGCCACCTTCTCCCACAGGGGGAGAAGGGAAGAAGCAACGGCCCGTCGCGTTTCACCCAAGTGCATTTCGTTAGGAGCGTTTCATGGAAGGCGTCACGATCGTCGATCATCCGCTGGTGCAGCACAAGCTGACGCTGGTGCGGGACAAGTCCATCTCGACCAAGTCCTTCCGCGAGCTGATCAAGGAGATCGGCATGCTGCTGTGCTACGAGATCACGCGGGATCTGCCGCTCGCCGATACCGTCATCGAGACGCCGCTGGCGACGATGCATTCGGCCAAGATCGCCGGCAAGAAGCTGGTATTCGTGCCGATGCTGCGCGCCGGCACGACCTTCGTCGACGGCATGATGGATCTGGTGCCGACCGCGCGCGTCGCCCATATCGGCCTCTACCGCGAGCCGCACAGTTTTGCCGCGGTCGAGTATTTCTTCAAATCGCCGTCCGACCTCAGCGAGCGCCTCGCGATCGTGGTGACCCCGGTGGTCGCGACCGCCAACACGGCCGTCGCCGCAATCGACCGGCTGAAGGAGCGCGGCGCCAGGGACATCCGTCTCGCCTGCCTGATCGCGGCCCCTGAAGGGCTCGAACGGCTGCGCGGACTGCATCCCGACGTTCCGATCTGGACGGCTGCAGTGGACGAAGGTCTCGACGAGAACGGCTTTATCCTGCCGGGCCTCGGCGATGCCGGCGACCGCGCTTACGGGACGCGGTAGGCGCGGAGCTCTTTTTTTGACGCGTTTTCTTCACGCGAACCGGTCGCCACTTCGCTCGAAAACGCTCTAGATCTTCCCGCTGCCGCAAATCAGCTTGAGCGACTGCCATTCCTTGTCCGTCAGCAGCGGCGGGCCGCTGGCGGGACGATCTTCCTTCGTCATGCGTGCGAGGCGGTCTTCGGTGAGCGGGTGGCTCGCCAGGATCGTGGTGAGGCCGGAGCCGCCTTCCTTGCCGGTGATGCGGAACATCAGTTCGGCCGCGGGTTTCGGCGAGCGGCCGAGCTTGTGCATGATCTCGATCGCAAACGTATCCGCGGCGGTCTCGGCCTCGCGCGAATAGGAGGCTTCGACCACGCTGCGCGAGGCGAAGATCACGGCGCTCGAGCCGGTGACGTCGCCGAACAACAGGCCGATCAGGAACGATGTGCCGCCGTTGTAGATCAGCCCGCGCATGTTGTCGTAATGCTTGAGATGGCCGAGCTCATGGGCAAGGATGCCGGCGAGTTCGTCGGGGTTTTCGGCCTTGTCGACCAGGCCCCTCAGCACGTACACCTTGCCGCCGGGCAGCGCGAATGCATTCGGCACCGAGGTCGGCAGTACACCGGCCGTCATGGAATCGTCGTCGAGGCCGGCGGCATCGCGCAGACGATTGACCAGTTTTGTGAACGCGGCTTTGCCCGCGGGGTCTTCGCACGCCTTGCGGCCGAAGATGGTTTTCACCTGGACTTCGGAGGCGTCGCCAATGCGCCGTTCGATCGGCTTGGGCACCAGCGGCGCTAGCCGGTCGGCAGCGAGCGGCACACCGAACAGCACGACGCAAACGATGGAGACGGCGGCGGCCACCGACCAGCCGACGATCTTTGCGACACCGCGGCGCGACGTCTGGTGCTCGTCGAGACGCATGCAGCGGGCGGTCACGTCGGCGGCGAGCGCGGCGTCGCGAATTTCAAGCCGCGCCAGCGGCGGCGCGGATGTCGAGGCCAGGCGCAATATCCCGGCCGGACTGTCGGCGCGGCGAATGTCGGCATAGGTCCAGCGAACCGGCGCTCCGCCCTCCTCGACGATGTCGAGCGCGTCACCGAGCGCCAGCGACACCTCCCGCCTGCGGCTCGACACGCCGTCGAAGAATATCGTCGGCTTGGCGGACTGCGCCGGAACCTCGGTGGACAACTCACTCACAGATCAGAATCCCGCGACATCGAGCCCATCGGCAAAGCCTTCGCCGAGCGCGCTGGCAAGCTCACCGCTGCCGCGTACATCCGCCGCGGCCCCGATGTTGTGCACCTCGACGGTTTCCAGCACCTTGGCCCAGAGATCGCGCTGCAGATAGACCCGCATGACGATGTTGATCGCTAGCGCCACGGCGAAATAGCCGATCACCATCATGACCAGCATCGGGATGCTCTTGCCGGCATTTCCGGGGCCGAAGACCTGATCAGCCGGAACGCCACTTAGCTGGACGACGAGTAAGGCGCCACCGCCCATATAGGCGGCGAAAACGGTCGAAAGCAGCATCCACCAGCCGATCACTTTCCAGTACAGGCCGTAGAACGCGTTGTGCGGCAACTCCGAGGACAGGCTGACACCGCCGATGCGGATGCCGTCGAGCCACCAGCGCCATTCACGCGCCTTGAACTCGGCATAGAAGAACGGGGCGAGCGGGAAGATCACGAGTGCGATCGGGCTCAAGAGCCACAGCCACCAGCCGCGCTTGAAGAAGGTCCAGCCGTCGCCTTCGAAGTCGCCGGAGAGATCGCCGTAATGGGTGTGCCGCATCTTGTAGCGTTCGAGCGACGCCTCGCGCCAGGGCAGCGCCAGGCCGAGGGTGAGGAACACCAGCAGGCCCCACGCCATGGCCCGGAACGAATAGGCCCAGCCCGAGCCGTCCATCCAGAACCGGACGCCGCGCCAGACCGTGCGCGTCAGGCGATAGCGCCGCGCGCGAAAAATCGCGAACTGTCCGAAGGCGTAGAAGCTGATGAACAGCGGCGTCGAGGCAAAGCCCTGCCAGCGCTCGAACTCGATGCCGATGAGAAAATAAGCGAGGTAGATCGGCACCAGGATCGCGAGCGCGAACAGGAAGCCGACCAGCAGCTCCTTGGCCCGGCCGGTGTATTCGGCCGCATCGCCGTCGACCGCGGTGTTCGTCCACAAATGACGGCGGATGTCGGTGACCAGCCAGAACCGGTAGAAGCCGAAGGTGACGAGCTCAAGCATGGCACCCTTGGTGACCAATTTGCGGAACTCGGAGCGGTTGCCGGTGAAGTCGACCCGCGTGGGCGGCAGCGGCGGGGGTAAGGGTTCGGAGCCGATGGGGGCCCATTGCATGTCGTTCACGGCGGCAACCTCGGGGTGCGGACCTGATACGGTCAAACTATAGATCAGAGATTTGGTCGATCCCCAAGATGGCTGGGTTCGATTTACCTCGATTTCTCGCATGATTCCGCAGGCGCGGGGGTGCGGGAGATCACGTTGACACATCTGCGTGACGGTTGCTGATCCGTAGCCCGATGACAGGCTCCGCGTCATCCGGGACAGCGCCAATGGCGGCCCGAATCCCGGATTTCGCTCCGCTCCATCCGGGCTACGCATCTAGCCACCTCTCGCAAAGGTTGGATGTGGCAAAAGTCTCCCTTGCTCCGACGCAGACAACCGGCTGTAATTGCAAATCAAATACCGCAGCGCAGAATTCAACGAGAACGCGCGGTTCATGTCAGGGAGAGCGGTCATGCATGGGACCATCGAGAGCGCGGCGAAGCTCGACGAGCTACGCGCGCGCGCCACGTCACTGCCGCTGGAGCAGTTCGATCCGGGCGATCCCGAGTTGTTCAGGACCGATACGTTCTGGCCGTATTTCGATCGGCTGCGCCGCGAAGATCCCGTGCACTATTGCAAGGACTCGATGTTCGGGCCGTACTGGTCGGTGACGCGCTACAACGACATCATGGAGATCGAGACCAACCATTCGGTGTTCTCCTCGGCCTCCGCGCTCGGCGGCATCACCATCCGCGACATCGACCCGGACCTGCGCCGCGAGAGTTTCATCTCGATGGATCCGCCGCGCCACGCGGCGCAGCGCAAGACCGTGGCGCCGATGTTCACACCGACGCATCTGGACAATCTCGCGCTCAGCATCCGCGAGCGCTCCGCCGAGTGCCTCGACAATCTGCCCGTGGGCCAGGTGTTCGACTGGGTCGATCGTGTCTCGATCGAGCTCACCACGCAGATGCTCGCGGTGCTGTTCGACTTTCCCTGGGAGGACCGCCGCAAGCTGACGCGCTGGTCCGATATCGCGACCACCATTCCCGGCCCCGACGGCCTCGTCGCCACCGAAGACGAACGGCAGGCCGAGCTGACCGAATGTGCGGGCTATTTCGCGCGGCTGTGGAAGGAGCGCATCGAGCAGCCGCCGAAGAGTGACCTGCTCTCGATGATGGCGCATGGTGCCGCGACGCGCGACATGGATGCAAAAAACTTCCTCGGCAATCTCATCCTTTTGATCGTCGGCGGCAACGACACCACCCGCAACACGATGTCGGGATCGATCTACGCGCTGAGCCAGCATCCGGAGCAGTATCGCAAGCTGCGCGAGAACCCCGGCCTGCTCGACAGTTTCGTGCCGGAGGTGATCCGCTGGCAGACGCCGCTGGCGCATATGCGGCGCACCGCGCTTGCCGACTTCGAGTTCCGCGGCAAGCAGATCAAGCAAGGTGACAAGGTCGTGATGTGGTACGTCTCGGGCAACCGCGACGAGGAAGCGATCGAAAAGCCCTACGATTTCATCATCGACCGCGCCCGCCCGCGTACGCACCTCTCTTTCGGCTTCGGCATTCACCGTTGCGTCGGCTTGCGGCTTGCCGAACTTCAGCTCAAGATTATCTGGGAAGAGATCCTCAAGCGCTTCGACCATATCGACGTGGTCGGCGAACCCAAACGGGTCTATTCGAGTTTCGTAAAGGGACTTGAAACCTTGCCGGTGAAGATCACGGCGTGAGATCACTCCCTCTCCCCGCTTGCGGGGAGAAAGAGAAACACTGGAGCTACTACCATGAACATCCAGACTCCGGTCAAAACCGACAACGCCGAACGCATGCGCAGGGCCCGCGAGGAGGCCTATGCGACGCCGCTGGCGCAATTCCACCCCGGCGCACCCAGGCTGTTCCAGGACGACACCTTGTGGCCGTGGTTCGAGCGGCTGCGCAAGGAAGAGCCGGTGCACTACTGCACCAATGCGCCGATCGAGCCGTACTGGTCGGTGGTGAAGTACAACGACATCATGCATGTCGACACCAGTCACGGCATCTTCTCCTCGGACTCGACGCTCGGCGGCATCGGGATCCGCGACGTGCCGCAGGGCTATGACTGGCCGAGCTTCATCGCGATGGACCAGCCGCAGCACTCGGCGCAGCGCAAGACGGTGTCGCCGATGTTCACGCCGACGCATCTGGACGAGCTGGCAAAACTGATCCGCCAGCGCTCGCAGACCGTGCTCGACAATCTACCCCGCAACGAGACCTTCAATTTCGTCGAACGCGTCTCGATCGAGCTGACGACGCAGATGCTGGCGACCCTGTTCGACTTCCCCTGGGAAGAACGCCGCAAGCTGACGCGCTGGTCCGATGTCGCGACCGCCCTGCCCAAGAGCGGCATCGTCGCCTCGGCCGAAGAGCGCCGCCGCGAGATGGACGAATGCTACGCCTACATGTCCAAGCTCTGGAACGAACGCGTCAACTCCGCGCCGCGCAACGATTTGCTGTCGCTGATGGCACATAATGATGCGACGCGCTTCATGGACCCCGACAATCTCATGGGCAACATCATCCTGCTCATCGTCGGCGGCAACGACACCACGCGCAACACCATGAGCGGCTCGGTGCTGGCGCTGAGCGAGAACCCGGACCAGTTCGACAAGCTGCGCGCCAATCCGGAGCTGATCGACTCCATGGTGCCCGAGGTGATCCGCTGGCAGACGCCGCTGGCGCATATGCGGCGTACCGCGCTTGCCGACACCGAAATCGGCGGCAAGCATATCAAGAAAGGCGACCGCGTCGTGATGTGGTACGTCTCGGGCAACCGCGACGAGGAGATGTTCGAGAAGCCAAACGACTTCATCATCGACCGCCCGCGGCCGCGCACCCACCTCTCCTTCGGCTTCGGCATCCACCGCTGCGTCGGCATGCGCCTCGCCGAGCTGCAGCTGCGGATCGTGTGGGAGGAGATGCTGAAGCGCTTCGACCGCATCGAGGTGGTCGGCGAGCCCAAGCGGATCTATTCGAGCTTCATCAAGGGATATGAGTCGTTGCCGGTGAGGATTCCGGGGTAGGCGTGCTCTAGGGACTACCTTAAGGCAAGCGGCCTCGCCAATCTCTGCTGTCATGCCCCGCGCAGGCGGGGCATCCAGTACGCCGCGGCTCCTCGATTCTAGCCGCGCCGTCTCTGGAATACTGGATTGCTCGCCTTCGCGGGCAATGACACCGAGTGTAGGACGAAGAGTGTGCTCCTAACGCTCGAGGAGCGCGCGGCCGGCTATAAAATTCCGGCATGACAGCTCGCTCAATATGCGAAGGGCCAGCTGCGGGCTTGTGTCCTAAATTCTCCTGAGAATTCAGCACTGGCCCTCAACTCAACTTGATGTCCCACAGGCCTTCCTTGCGGCAGGCCGCGACTTCCTCGCGCAATAGCGTCGTGATGGCGAGCGACGCCGTTGAGCCCGGGCGGTCGATCGGAGAGGCGAAAATGAGTTCGCGCGTCATCGGCTTGGATACGGGCGCGGTCTCCAGCCGTCCGTCGGCGACCTCACCGTGGACCGACGAGGGCGGCAGCAGCGCGAAGCCGAGGCCTTCCTCGACGAGGCTCGTCAGCACGCGGAAGGAATCCGCCTCGAGCTGGACGTTGAGCTTGATCTTGCGCTGGGCGGCGGCGTGCTCGATCAGCGCGCGGAGACCGTGGGAATGACTGGGCAGCACCAGCCGCTGGCGCAGCAGCCAGCCGACATCGACGCTCTTCTTGCGCGCGAGGCCGCAGCCGCGCGGGCCAACCGCGACGATGTTGTCGCGGCCAAGGCTCTCCACGTTGAGATGCAGATCGGCGGAGCGGCCGTAGAGAATGGCCAGATCCATCTCGCCGCGATGCAGCCATTCGACGAGATGGCCGCTGTAGCTCTCGACGATGCGCAGCGAAATGCCGGGAAATTTTTCGACGCAGCGGCGCGCAAAGCGCGCCGACAGCACGCAACTCACGGTCGGAACCAGGCCGAGCACGACCTGGCCGGACGGCGGCCCCTTGGTCGACTGGATGTCGTCGCGGATCTGGTCGATCTGCCGCACGATGCCGGAGGTGCGTGCCAGCAGGAGACGGCCGGCTTCCGTCAGCACCATGCCGCGGCCATTGCGCGTGAACAATTCGGTGCGCAGCTCGTGTTCCAGCAGCTTGATCTGCCTAGAGAGCGCCGGCTGCGCCACGCGCAACGTGTCGGAGGCCTTGGAGAGACTGCCGAGCTCCGCCACGCAACTGAAGGTCCTGAGCTGCCGGAAATCCATGCTTGCCAATCCTCGAAGGCTACTTCATACGCTATAGCAAATGAGCATAGGGGGCTGGCGATGTTTTCACAACGCCAGAGGATCGGCCGGCGTTATCTTGACTGCCGCTAGATACGGGAAACGCCATGAGTGAAGAACACCACACCGAAGATCACGCCGACATCCGCGAAGCCGTCGCGAAGCTGTGCGCGCAGTTTCCCGGCGAGTACTGGCGCAAGCTCGATCGCGAGATGGCCTATCCCAAGGCCTTCGTCGATGCGCTGACGCAGGCCGGCTATCTCTCGGTGCTGATCCCCGAGGAATATGGCGGCGCGGGCCTGAAGCTTTCCGCCGCGGCTGCGATCCTCGAGGAGATCCAGCGCGCTGGCTGCAACGGCGGCGGCTGCCACGCCCAGATGTACACGATGGGTACGGTGCTGCGGCACGGCAACGACGAGCAGAAGGCAAAATATCTGCCGAAGATCGCAAGCGGCGAATTGCGGCTTCAGGCGTTCGGCGTCACCGAGCCGACCAGCGGCACCGACACCTCCTCGCTGAAGACCTTTGCGCGCAAGGAAGGCAACGACAGCTACATCGTCAACGGCCAGAAGATCTGGACCAGCCGGGCCGAGCATTCCGACCTGATGGTGCTGCTGGCGCGCACTACGCCGAAGGAGCAGAGCAAGAAGCGCACCGATGGTCTTTCGGTGTTCATCGTCGACATGCGCGAGGCCAAGAACAACGGCCTCGAGATCCGCCCGATCCGCACCATGATGAACCACGCCACCACCGAAGTGTTCTTTACCGACATGAAGGTGCCGGCGGAGAATCTGATCGGCGAGGAAGGCAAGGGGTTCCGCTACATCCTCTCCGGCATGAATGCCGAGCGCATCCTGATCGCCGCCGAATGCGTCGGCGACGCCAAATGGTTCATCGCCAAGGCCACGAACTACGCCAAGGAGCGCGCGGTGTTCGGCCGGCCGATCGGCCAGAACCAGGGCATTCAGTTTCCGATCGCCAAGGCCTACGCCTCGATGCGCGCGGCCGAGCTGATGGTGAAGGAAGCGACGCGCAAATACGAGGCCGGGCTCGACTGCGGCGCGGAGGCCAACATGGCCAAGATGCTGGCGGCCGATGCGTCGTGGGAAGCGGCAAACGCCTGCATCCAGACCCATGGCGGCTTCGGCTTCGCCGAGGAGTACGACGTCGAGCGCAAATTCCGCGAGACGCGGCTCTACCAGGTGGCGCCGATCTCGACCAACCTCGTGCTGTCCTACGTCGCCGAGCACGTGCTCGGCATGCCCCGCTCGTACTGAGGTCGCGTCATGGGAGCATTGGACGGGATCAGGGTGATTGCGGTCGAGCAGGCGGTCGCGGCGCCGTTCTGCTCGTCGCGGCTGGCAGACGCCGGCGCGGAGGTGATCAAGATCGAGCGGCCCGAAGGCGATTTCGCTCGCGGCTATGACGCGGCGGCCAAGGGCCAGAGCAGCTATTTCGTGTGGCTCAACCGCGGCAAGCAATCGGCGGTGGTCGATCTCGCAATGAAAGAAGGCTGCGCCGAGCTCGAGAAACTGATCGCGAGCGCGGACGTGCTGATCCAGAATCTCAAGCCGGGCTCGATGGACAAGCTCGGCTTTTCGCGCGAACGGCTGCTGAAGGACTATCCGAAGCTGATCTCGTGCACGATCACCGGCTATGGCGACGAAGGCCCCTACGCCCACCGCAAGGCCTATGACCTGCTGATCCAGGCCGAGAGCGGCCTTGCCTCGATCACCGGCAACCCTGATGGAGCCTCGCGAGTCGGCATGTCGATCGTCGACGTCGCGACCGGCGCCACCGCGCATGCGGCGATCCTGGAAGCGCTGATCGCGCGCGGGCGCACCGGCAAGGGCTGTGACATCCGCATCTCCATGTTCGACGTGATGGCCGACTGGTGCACCGTGCCGCTGCTCAATTCCGAAGCCGGCAATCCGCCGAAGCGGATGGGCCTGCGCCATCCCTCGATCGCGCCCTACGGCGTGTTCACCTCGAAGGACGGCAAGGACATCCTGATCTCGATCCAGAGCGAGCGCGAGTGGAAGACGCTCTGCGTCAAGGTGCTAGACCAGCCCGATTTGCCGGCCGATCCGCGCGTCGCCAACATGGTCGAGCGCGTGCGCAACCGCGATTTCACCGACACGACGGTCGCAGATATCTTCGGCAAGATGACGCGCGACGAGCTGTTGAAGCGGCTGTCGGACGCCGACATCGCCTTTGCCGAGGTCAACACCATGGCCGACCTCACCAATCATCCGCATCTGCGCCGCATCGAGGTCGACACGCCGCAGGGACGTGTCAGCTATCCCGCGCCGGCGCCGATCATCGTCGGCGAGACCCGCGCTTACGGCGCTGTGCCCGCCATCGGCGAGCGGCCGGCCAGGAAGTCATAACAAGAGCGAGGCGTCATGACCGAGAAGCTCGACATCGACCACTTGCGGCAATGGATCGGCCGCAGCACCGAGGCCACCGACATCGTCACCGCGCAGCTCGTGAAGGGCCTGCGCGCGACCCTGTTCCAGGAGGTCGGCGAGCCCAAAGCGGGCGATGCCGCGCCGTTCACGGTGCATTGGTGCCTGGCGCAGCCGGTGTTTCCGATGTCGATGCTCGGCCCCGACGGCCATCCGACCCGCGGCGGCTTCCTGCCGCCGGTGCCGTTGCCGCGCCGGATGTGGGCCGGCGGCGAGATCGAATTCCTGCAGCCGCTGCGCGTCGGCGATGAATCGACGCGGACCTCGCGCATCGCCGACGTGCAGGTGAAATCGGGCACGACCGGCACGCTGTGCTTCGTCTCGGTCGAGCACAGCATCTCCTCGCCGCGGGGCATTGCCATCCGCGAGCGGCAGGACATCGTCTATCGCGAGATGACGAGCAGCGCGCCCGCCGGCGCCAAGGCCCCGCCCCCGCCGCCGAAGGCGCAGCACCGCGAGACGCATGTGTCCGATCCCGTGCTGCTGTTTCGTTATTCCGCGCTGACCTTCAACGGTCACCGCATCCATTACGACCGTGACTACGTCACCAAGGTCGAGGGCTATCCGGGCCTGATCTTCCATGGGCCGCTGCAGGCGTCGCTGATCGTGGAGATGGCGGCGAAGCTGCACGACGGCAAGGCACCGAAGAAATTCACCTATCGCGGCGTGCAGCCGCTGTTCGAGGGCACCGAGTTCTCCATCAACGCCAACGAGACCGAGGCGGGAATGGAGCTGTGGACCGCGAATGCGGAGGGACAGCCGACGATGAAGGGCGCGGCGGTGTGGTAGGCACCGCTATTAGACCCTCACCCTGAGGAGCGCGCCCCTTCGCGCGCGTCTCGAAGGGCGAGGCCACCAGCCGGGCCTTCATCCTTCGAGACGCGCGTTCCGCGCTCCTCAGGATGAGGAATTTACAGGGGACGGAAACCATGTCCAAGAACGGCAAGAGCGGCAGCAAGTCCGTCACCGTGAAGCAGGCGACGCTCGATCTGCTGCGCTCGCTGGGCATCGACAGGGTGTTCGGCAACCCCGGTTCGACCGAACTGCCGTTCCTGAGCGACTGGCCTGATGACATCGACTACGTGCTGGCGCTGCAGGAAGCCTCCGCCGTCGGCATGGCCGATGGTTACGCGCAGGCGACGCGCAATGCCGGCTTCGTCAATCTGCATTCGGCGGCCGGCGTCGGCAACGCGCTCGGCAATATCTACACCGCGCACCGCAACCAGACGCCGCTCGTGATCACCGCGGGCCAGCAGGCGCGCTCGATCCTGCCCTTGCAGGCGTTCCTCTATGCCGAGCGCGCCTCGGAATTCCCGCGGCCTTACGTCAAATACAGCGTCGAGCCGGCCCGGCCCGAGGACGTTCCGGCCGCGATCGCGCGGGCCTATTACACCGCGATGCAGCCGCCCTGCGGGCCGACCTTCGTGTCGATCCCGATCGACGACTGGGCGCATGCGACCGCACCGGTCGAGGCGCGCAAGGTCAGCCGCGAGATCGGGCCCGAGCCGGACGCGATGAAGGCGCTCGTCGCCGCGCTCGGCTCAGCAAAACACCCTGCCCTCGTGGTCGGCCCCGGCATCGACCGCGCCGGCGCGGTCGATTTGATGGTGCGCGTGGCCGAGAAAGCCAAGGCCAGCGTCTGGGTCAGCCCGTTCTCCGCGCGCTGCTCGTTCCCCGAGCGTCATCCGCAATTCGCGGGGTTCCTGCACGCCTCGCCGGCGCAGCTGTCCGATGCGCTGCGCGAGCACGATCTCGTCGTCGTCATCGGCGCGCCGGTGTTCACCTTCCATGTCGAAGGCCATGCCGCGATCTTCGATGGCGGCGCGACGATTTTTCAGATCACCGACGATCCGGACGCGGCGGCGGTGACGCCGGTCGGCACCAGCATCATCGCGACCATGAAGCCGGCGCTGAGCCTGCTGCTCGACTTGCTGCCGGAGAGCAAACGCGCGACGCCGAAAGGCCGCACGCTGCCGTCGGCGCCGCAGGCCGCCGACCCGCTGCCGGTCGAATTTTTGCTGCATTCGCTGTCGCAGGCGATGCCGGATGACGCGTCGCTGGTCGAGGAAGTGCCCTCGCACCGACCGGCGATGCAGAAGTTCATGCCGATGCGCGGCCAGGACAGTTTCTACACCATGGCGAGCGGTGGCCTCGGTTACTCCCTGCCCGCGGGGGTCGGCATGGCGCTCGGCAAGCCGAAGCAGCGGACGGTGTGCCTGATCGGCGACGGCTCGGCGATGTATTCGATCCAGGCGCTGTGGACCGCCGCGCAACGAAAACTGCCGCTGACCATCGTCGTCATCAACAATTCCGGCTACGGCGCGATGCGCTCGTTCAGCCAGGTGATGCAGGTGAGGAACGTGCCGGGGCTGGAGCTGCCGGGGATCGATTTCGTCAGGCTCGCCGAGGGCATGGGCTGCCATGCGGTGCGGGTGAGCAAGGCCGCGGAGCTGGGCGAGGCGCTCAAGCGCGGAATGGCGTTCGAGGGGACGAGCCTCGTCGAGGTCGTCGTGGATTCGGCGGTGCCGGTGCTGTACGGGCAGAAGCATTAGGGGGGCGCGTAGCCCGGATGGAGCGAAGCGAAATCCGGGAATCGTGGCACAAGCGAGTCGACCCGGATTACGCTGCGCTCCATCCGGGCTACGAACTACGACTACGACATCACGACGCCAAAAATCCCCCGTCCGCCGCGAGCACGTGGCCAACGACATACGACGACGCGTCGGACGACAGCCACACCACGGCCTCCGCCACTTCCTCCGGGCTCCCCATCCGCCGCAGCGGCAGGCCCGCACTGACGGTTGCGACATCGCCGACGCCGGCGCGCAGCATCATGTCGGTGACGACGCGGCCGGGCGCGATGGCGTTGATGCGGATGCCGCGCGGGGCGTTCTCCATCGCGGCCGAGCGTGTCAGCGAGATCGCCGCCGCCTTCGAGGCCGAGTAGAGCGAGAAGCCGGGATTGGGATTGCGCACGCCGCTGACGGAGGCGTTGACGACGATGCTGCCGCGGCCCTGCGCCAGCATCGCCGGCAGTTGATGGCGCAGGCACAGGAACAGCGCACGGACATTGGTGTCGAACACCGTGTCGTAGATCTCCGTGCCCTGCTCTTCCAGCGGCGCGCGGCGCTCCTGGAATCCGGCATTGTTGAAGGCGACATCGAGCCGGCCGCAGCGCTCGACCGCCGTGCGAACCAGCCGTTCGACGTCATCCTCTTGCGTGATGTCGGTTTGGATCGCGATCGCGTCAGCGCCGAGCTCCCGGCACGCTGCGGCGGTGTCCTTGATTTCGGCCTCCCGCCGTCCCGCGACAACAATCGCCTCCGCACCTTCCGAGGCCATCCGCAGCGCCGTGGCGCGGCCGATGCCGCTGCCGCCGCCCGTGACGAGGCAGACCTTGCCTCTCATCCGCATCCCGGCCGGCACAGTTCCGCTCATGGCTCACTCCAAAACGCTTGCGCGCGACGTTGCGCGCATATAGTTGTATGATACAACTATATGCCGGGAGTCAAGATGGCCGAGCTTGCGCTGATCGACGACATCCGCGCCGCCTCGCGATTGATGGTGCGGGAGCTCGGCTTCATGGATGCGACGGTGGCGGCCTCGGACTATCCGCCCTCGGCGGTGCACACCATTTTGGAGATCGGCATCCGCGGCCCGATGAACTCAGGCGACCTCGGCGATTTCCTGCGGCTGGAGAAATCCAGCGTCAGCCGCCTGGTGCGCAAGCTGGTCGATTGCGGCGAGCTGCGGGAGACGCCTGATGAAGCCGACGCGCGCAGCAAGCTCTTGTCGCTGACGGCGAAGGGCCGGCGCACGCTGGAGGCGCTGCACGCGTTCGGACGCCAGCAGGTGCGCGGCGCGCTGGCCGCGCTGACAGAGGCCGAGCAGCGCACGGTGCGCGAGGGCATGATGCTCTATGCCCGGGCGCTGCGGCAGAGCCGCATGGAGGATGAGGGGGAGTCGGCGGCGTAGCCGTATTCTCAGTGTCATCGCCCGCGAAGGCGGGCGATCCAGTATTCCAGAGACGGCTGTGATTCCTCGACAGGCCGCGGCGTACTGGATGCCCCGTTTCCGCGGGGAATGACAGCGGTGCGGGTGGCACCAGCCTACCCTACTTCCCGAACTCCTCCCGCATCTTGGCCTGGATCTTGGCCATGCCGCCGATCCAGCGGTCGTAATTCTCGGTCTTCTTGCGCATGTAACCGAGCACCTGGGGGTGCGGCAGGATCAGGAACGTCTCCTGCTCGAGGCCGGCGAGCACGTCTTTCGCGACCTGCTCCGGCGTGAGATCGCCGTCGCCGGATTGCGGGCCCTTCGGGATCGAGCGCAGCATGTTGGTGTCGACGCCCTGCGGGCAGAGGATCGACACCTTGATGTTGTGGGCCTTGTGCGAGATCGCGAGGTTTTCGGCAAAGCCGACCGCGGCGTGCTTGGTGGTGGAGTAAGCGGGGCTTCCGACCTGCGACAGCAGACCTGCCGCCGAAATCGTATTGAGAAAATATCCGCCGCCGCGCGCCTTCATGCGGGGAATGAGATACCGCGCCGCATAGACATGGGCCATGACATGGATCGCCCAGCTCCGCTGCCACGGCTCGTCGGAGGCGCCGCCGGCATTGACCGACATCGGATCGAAGCCGCCGCCGATGCCGGCATTGGAGCAGAACAATTCGATCGGGCCGAACTGCCGTTCGGTCTCCTCGATGACGTGGGCGATCTCTTTTTCCTGCGCGACGTCGCATCTGAAGGCCGCGCCATCCACCGTGGCGGCGACGGCTCTTGCATTGGCGGCGTCCATGTCCGCGACGACGACCTTGGCGGCACCCGCCTTGTGGAAGGCCTCGCACAGCGCCTTGCCGATGCCGTTTGCGCCGCCCGTGACGACCACGACCTTGCCGGTCACCTGCATGCGACGTCTCCTCTTTGTCTTGTAGCGCTTCTCTTTTCGGATAGCGCTTCGCTATCTTATACCGCTTCGCTTATTCCGCTTCGCGGATCTTGCTCAGCTCAACACGAGGTCGAGCACCGCGGTATAATGGCACGCCGCGCCGGCCAAGACAAAGCCGTGCCAGATCGCATTCTGGAAGCGCAGCCGCCGCCAGGCATGGAAGATCACGCCAAAGCTGTAGAGCAGGCCGCCCGCAAGGATGAAGCCCAGCACCAGCGCAGGCAGCGCCTTGACCACGGCGTCGTAGACCATCACGCCGCTCCAGCCCATCGCGAGATAGATTCCGACTGCGACGCGGTCGAACCGGCCGGGGTAGAGAAGTTTCAGCACGATACCCAGGATCGCGACGCACCAGACGCCACCGAGCAGCACCAGCGCGAACACACTGTCCCTCACCTCGAGGATGAACGGCGTATAGGTCGCCGCGATCAGCAGATAGATCGCGCAATGGTCGAATCGCCGCAGCAGCCATTTGGCCGGCGAGACCGGCCAGAGATTATAGGTCGCCGACAGCACCAGCATCGAGAGCAGGCCGGCGACATAGATCGAGACCCCGACGATGTTGGTGGCGTCGGCATAAACCGCCGTCAGCACCACCAGGACCGTGGCGGCGACGATGCCGCAGAACACGCCGATCGCGTGGATCACGCCGTCCGCGATCAATTCGGCACGGTCGTAGTTCCAGCCGATCGCGTCGGCCGCGGCGTGGACGGAGGTGGATGCAAGCTGTTTCAGCTGGAAGACGGTCATGGCAATCCGCAAGGCTAAGACAATGCCCTCTTGTAGGGTCTTTCGCGATCGGCGCATCGTTCAAACGGCTGATTTGCCGACAAAGGCGGTGGAAGTATGAAGCTTGATTTTCCCTACGCAATTGCCACTTTTGTGAACGGCTTCACTGTTCCGCCCGCCCCGAGATCAATCACGTTCATATGGCATTCAGTTTCCAGGATATGGTCGAAGAAGCGCGGCTGTCGGCCAGGGCGCTGATCGACTATGGTGAGCACTTCTTCAACCCGACGGTGCGTCTCGGGGTCACCGGCCTGTCACGGGCCGGTAAGACCGTATTCATTACCGCGCTGATCCACGGCCTCACCCGTGGCGGCCGCTTTCCGGTGTTCGAGGCCTATGCCTCGGGCCGGATCGCGCGGGCGCATCTGGCGCCGCAGCCGGACGACGCCGTGCCGCGCTTCGCCTATGAGAACCATTTGCGCGCGCTGCTCGAGGAGCGGCGCTGGCCGAACTCGACCGTCGACATCAGCGAACTCAGGCTCGTCATCGACTATCAGCGCCAGAACGGCGCCGATCGCACATTGACGCTCGACATCGTCGATTATCCCGGCGAGTGGTTGCTCGACCTGCCGCTGCTCCAGAAGAGCTATGAGCAATGGTCAGCCGAAAGCCTCGCGCTGTCGCGCGAGGCGCCGCGCGCGCATCTTGCGGGGGATTGGCACGCGCATCTCGCGACGCTCAAGCCCGAGGCGCGCGAGGACGAGCAGGCGACGCTGACGGCGGCAAAGCTCTTCACCGGCTATTTGCGCGCCTGCCGCGACGAGCGCTTCGCGATGAGCCTGCTGCCGCCCGGCCGCTTCCTGATGCCCGGCAATCTCGCCGACACGCCGGCGCTGACTTTTGCGCCGCTCGACGTGCCTGTGGGCGGCCAGGCACCGGACGGCTCGCTGTGGGCGATGATGGTCCGCCGCTTCGAGGCCTACAAGGACGTCGTGGTGCGGCCGTTCTTCCATGATCATTTTGCCCGGCTCGATCGCCAGATCGTACTGGCCGATGCGCTCGCGGCGTTCAACTCCGGCCCCGAAGCGCTGCACGATCTCGAAGCCGCGCTTGCCGGAATTCTCGACTGCTTCCGCATCGGCCGCAGCACGTTCCTCTCCAGCCTGTTCCGGCCGCGTATCGACCGCATCCTGTTCGCGGCGACCAAGGCGGACCATCTGCATCATTCCAGTCACGACCGGCTCGAGGCGGTGCTGCGCCGCGCCGTCACCCGCGCGGTGGTGCGCGCGGAAGATACCGGCGCGGAGATCGACGTGGTGGCGCTCGCCGCAGTTCGCGCCACGCGCGAGGCCCAGGTCGCGCATGGCCGCGACAAATTGCCGTCGATCCTGGGAACGCCAGCGGCCGGCGAAAGCGCCGGCGGCGAGTTCTTTGACGGCAACACGGAGGTTGCGACCTTTCCGGGTGACCTGCCGCAGGACCCCGAGCCGCTGTTCAACGGCACCGGCGCGTTCCGGGGCCTCGCGACCGAGGCCGCCGAGAAGAGCGATTTTCGCTTCCTGCGCTTCCGTCCGCCAAAGCTCGAACGCGAGGGCAATGACGAGCCGGCGCTGCCACACATCCGCCTCGACCGTGCCCTGCAGTTCCTGATCGGAGACAAGCTGTCATGAACGATCGATCCAAGCCGCGGCGGCCGGCGACGTTCCGGCTCGACGATCCCGGCGTCGTCGTCACCGAAGCCGACGAGACCAGCCGGCTCGGACGCGCCACGATCCAGATCACGCCGGAGCACGATCCGCAGGCATTGCCGGTGCCGATCGAGGCCGCGCTTCCGGCGCGGCGCGGCTTTCCCTGGGGCACGCTGTTCTGGTCCGGGCTCGGCGGGCTGACGCTGCTCGGCACCGGGCTCGGCGTGGTCCGTCTGATCGAGGATCTGTTTGCGCGCAGCGAAACGCTCGGCTTCGTCGGCCTCGCATTCGCCTTCGTCACCGCACTGGCGCTCGCGGTGGTGATCGGGCGCGAGGCCTTCGGGCTGGCGCGCCTTGCAACCATCGAGAAGCTGCATGCGCGCGCCGCCGCGGTCCTTGCCAGCGACGATCGCAAGGAGAGCCGCGTGATCGTGCAGGACCTGCTGAAGATCGCGCACCAGAACCCGCAGCTCGCCCGCGCGCGCGCCACGCTGGAAAGCCACACCGGCGATATCATCGACGGCGCCGACATGATCCGGCTTGCCGAGCGCGAACTGATGTCGCCGCTGGACGCGGAAGCGCGGCGGCTGGTGTCGTCGGCCGCACAAAAGGTCTCGATCGTGACCGCAGTTTCGCCGCGCGCGGCGATCGACGTATTGTTCGTGTTCGTGGCCGCGTTGCGCCTGATCCGTCAGCTCGCTTTTCTCTATGGCGGCCGCCCCGGCGCGCTCGGCATGATCCGCCTGCTCCGCCACGTGATCGCCCATCTCGCCATCACCGGCGGCATGGCCGCGAGCGACAGCCTGGTGCAGCAGATGCTGGGCCATGGGATTGCGGCAAAGCTGTCTCAGCGGCTTGGCGAAGGTGTGCTGAACGGATTGCTGACCGCGCGGCTGGGTCTGGCCGCGATCGACGTGACGCGGCCGCTGCCGTTCGCGGCGCTGCCGCCGCCAAAACTGTCGGACCTCGCGACGGATCTGCTGCGGAAGAAGGACGAGGAGTAGCGGCGCTATCCGCGCCATCGTTCGCGCCATTCGCCGGACCGACCCATGGCGCGCCGTCTGAAAGAGCGAAGCTTAAGCTCGCGGTTCATCGGGAAAGTCGAAGCTGACAATGATAAACCCGACCGCACCAAACACCAACAGCGCCAGGAACAGTGCCGCAACAGCAAAGGACCACACGAAAGGCTCCGAGCAGCTGATGCCACCCAATCGAGCCAACGAGCGGAATATCATCCCTCGCCGGCTGATCTGAGGCAGACCCGGACGGGGTTAAAGGGCAATTGTCCGGTAAAATGACGTTGCTCAGTCAAGCCGCACCTCGCAAGCGAACTATCGAGTTAGCCCTTTCGAGTATTGGAGGATTATGTGCCGCAGTTAATGGCAACTGAGCACAAGGAAGCGGCAATTCAAGTCGCCGCTTTCAAGTCAGCCTCTGGCCGCCCCATCCACGGCGCATCAGCCCGTTAAGAAACTGGTTACCAGTCAATGTCACCATTTGCATATTAGGCCGCCATATGCGGCGCGCATTCTGAGAACGGCTCAATATTTCGACACGCCCGGTTGGCGGTCTCTTTCAGGAGAGGCCCAATGTTTAAGGGCTTAATGGCAGCGCTTGTGGCGCTGATCAGCACACTGCAACTGGATCGATACCTGACCAACGGCCGGTACACCGACGCGGCCATGGATATGCTGCGGCATATCAGGCGCGCGTTTGGATTTTGAGGTGCACTGGACGATTTGAGGCCGGTGATGAAGGGCATCCCATGGACTGATCTCGACGCGGAGGAGCAACGCGCCATTGCGATATTGGGCGCCGGGCTCTCCATCGAGCTGTGCGACCCCGTCGCTCTGCCAAGATTGAGGCGGCTCGGGCTGATCGCAGGGTCTCGTTTGACCGCTGCTGCGCACGAGTTGCGGAGGCGCGTTGTTCTGGAAGAACTCAGTGCGCGGGATTGAGCCGCGTAACCAATTGGCACGCTCGATCCTCGGCTGGTCGGGAGTGCCTTGCCGGGGCTAACAAGGCGTGGGGAGTTTGATGGTGGCAGGTGCAATTGAGCTGATCGTGGAGGGCTACGTTTCCCTCAGGGACCAAGCAGCTCTTGATGAGCTTCGAACACAGCGTCGCAAACTTATCGCAGATCTCGATGCATGTACCGGGATCGACTGCAGGAGTACGATCCGGCAGATCGAGGAAGACATCGTCGTGATTGAGGCCGGGCTGGCGCGGTTGCCGGCCTAGTCGGCCGGATGTTCAGAGATTGCCCGGTGTCGTATCGACAACGGTGCACTCGGTGTGGATCAGGTCCTTCTTGGTCACCCGCACGCTGCCAAGATAATAACCTCGCTCCTGGACGGCTGCCCTGATCTCGTCGCTGACCTTGAGAACTCTCGCTCTGCTCTTGCGCCATTTGTTGGAAGAGTAGAGCGCGGGCATCGGAGAGCCGTTGCTGACGACGAGGAAGTCCCGCTTGCCATTGCGATAGACATCAAACATGTCCTATCCCCGTAGATAATATCAATAAGAGAAAATATGCTTCGTCACGATAGCTCCAGCTTAGTGGCTTAAATGCCTGAGCGGGTGGTAATCTGGGATGGCGGCCTGTGAATGTCGGGAAAAATGCTGGTTGCAGCTAAGCGATCAGCTCAGATTTCTGTTTGTATGTTGTTCTCATGCCACGCCAGGCCGCTTCAACGCGTGGCCTCGTTTGCATTTGGGCCCCCACAAGGGGAGAAGGGAAGAAGGGTGCCTCGTTAGGCGAGCGTACGTTTCTCGAATTCCCCCGCCAGCACCCGCCATTGAAACAGCGGCGAATCCGTTGGCGGCGAGAGTTCCGGCGTCCAGCCGGTGAGCTTCTCAATCACGTAGGTATCCGTCAGAACGCCGCGCCACCGACGTTCGACCTGGCCGAGCTGCTCGCGCTTCGCAGGGATCGATCCCCACACCGGTGCGCGATTGTCCGGCTCTCGCCCGACATAGATGCCCGCATGCCCGCTGATCCGATCCATGCCGGGATCGCGAAAATCCTGGAAGCGGCCGCGTTCGTTGATCTCGACGACGGGCACGCGGCCCCTGAACAGCCAGCGCATCATCGCGTAGGTGCGATAGTCCGTGGTCGCGATCCAGGTCGCGCCGGTCTCGTCGAGCGCAGCCTGCGCACGCGCCGCGATCTGCTCGTAGCCGGCTTCGGCGCCGATCGGATCGATCTTGCCGAGTAGGTTCCAGGGCGCGGCGACGTAGTACAGGAATACGATGACGACGAAGGCGATCCCCGTGACGACCGCCGTGTTGAGCCAGAAGATACTCGAGCGGATCATCCGCGCCGACCAGTGCTCGTGCGACAGCATGACGAGGTTGACCGCAGCGGCGGCAAAGCCGACCGGCCACATGAACATCGGCCAGGTGTCGCCGACCCTGAGCGTCGTCGACTTGAAGAAGAAATAGAGGAACGGCACCAGCACCGCGGTCGACAGCAGGATCGCGACCGGCTCGCGCGTGCGATAGCCGCGCCACGCCGTCATCACGAGGCCTGACAGCACGACCGGCAGCATGACGAAGCCGACCAGCCCGAATTGCAGGCCGATGTAGTCGCCGATGGTGCGCAGCGAGATGCCGTAATTGGCAGTGGCCCGCACGCCCTGGAAACGGAACGAGGCCCAGTCGTGCTGCGCGTTCCAGATCAGCACCGGGGAGAACACGGCGATCGCGATCAGCACCGCGAGATAGGGGTAAGGACTTCGCAGCCAGCGCCAGCGCCAATCCGGCACCAGCAGAAACGCGGCGACCGCCGGCGCGAACATGATCGCGGTGAATTTCGACAGCATCGACAGCCCGGCGAACAGGCCCGCCGCCAGCCACCAGCGTCCGTCGCCGCCCTGCGCGAGCCGCACCAGGGCCCACATCATCGCCACCGCGAACGGGATCATGGCAACGTCCGGCGCGACCTTGGCCATCAGCAGGCCGTAATAGAGCGCAGCCTCCGGCATCAGCACCGCGAACATGATGGCGCGCGCATCATGAGTGAGGCGGCGGACCATGTCGGCGAGCAGCAGCTGCGTCACCAGCATCGCGACGATGCCGCCGAAGCGGACGCCGAGCACGGTGTCGCCGAAGATCGCGGTGCCAAAACGGATGAACCAGGCGATCATGGGGGGATGATCGAGGAAGCTGAGCGCTGCCTCCTTCGACCAGGTCCAGTAATAGGCCTCGTCGGTGCGCAGCTCGATCGCGGAGGCGTAGACGATCCGCAGCAGCGTCATCGCGGCAATGACGAGCACGGCCATAACGAGGGGTCGGCGCGCGGCGCCGGCTGGGGACACGGTCATATCAGGGGCTGTCGTCACGGCCGCGCTTTTCGCCAACCTGGGAGGGGGAGTCAATGCAGGGGGTGGTGCCGCAAACACCGGTGTCGTCCCGGGGCGCGACGAAGTCGCGAGCCCGGGACCCATAGCCACAGGGAGGAGTCGTGGCGCGAACTGGTAACCACGAGTCTTCGTCAAATCCGATCCTGTGGCTATGGATCCCGGATCGGCGCGCCGCTTGTCCGGGACGACAGCGGTGGGTGTGGCGCGCGCCTTTGCCCACCCTACGGTTCGGTAACCTTGCCGCGCATGTGATCAGGCCAGCTGTCCGCCCCTGGAATTAAACGCTACGCTGGCTGTTCTCCTTCATGAACTGATACAAACTGAATCATGGCCACTGCATCCTCACGATTGTCCGAACTGTCCCGCGCGACCAGCATGCGGCAGGTTCGGCTGGTCTGCGGCGTCATCCTGTTCTCCTACGTGGTGAGCCATTTCCTCAACCATGCGCTCGGCAACATCTCGGTCGATGCCATGGAGATCGGGGTCTACTATCACACGGCGTTCTGGCGGTTCCTCCCCATCGCGATCGTGTTCTATACGGCCGCGCTCACGCATATGGGGCTCGGCATCTACGCGCTCTATCAACGCCGCCAGTTCCGCTGGCGGACGATCGAGCCGCTCCAGCTCGTGCTTGGCTTGAGCATCCCCGCCCTCGTCATGGCCCATGTGATCGGCGTCCGGCTCGGCTACACGCTGTACGGGCACCAGAAACTCTATCCGCAGGAACTCTATCTGTTCTTCGTCACCTCGAACCGCATCTGGACCATGACGATCCTGCTGATCATCGCCTGGGTCCATGGCTGCATCGGCATCTATTTCTGGCTGCGCCTGAAACCGTTCTTCGCGCGCGCCGCGCCTTATCTGCTCGCCGCCGCCGTGCTGATCCCGACGCTGTCGCTGCTCGGCGTCTACCAGGGCGGACGCAGTGTCCAGATCGAGGTCGACGACGGCGAATGGCGCACGCACAATCTCACCCGCCGCCAGCTCGGCTCGACCGCGGAAGCCGCGACGCTCGACCGCATCACCGGCGGCCTCACCATCGGCTATGTCGGCCTGCTCGGACTGGCGCTGGCGGCACGCGGCGTGCGCGCCTTGCGCGAGCGGCGCCGCGGCATGATCGCGCTGTCCTACGGCAACGGCAAGACGGTGCGCGTGCCGAAGGGTCTCTCCGTGCTGGAGGCGAGCCTGCGCCACAATGTGCCGCATGCCAGCGTCTGCGGCGGCCGCGCCCGCTGCTCGACCTGCCGCATCCGCATCATCGGCGATCATGCCGCCCTGCCCGTGCCGTCGCAGCGCGAGGCCTTCGTGCTCGCGCGCGTCGGCACCGCCGATCCCTCGATCCGGCTTGCCTGCCAGCTGCGGCCGGACTCCGACCTCTCCTTCTTCCAGCTCTTCACGCCCCACACGCATTCGGCGGACGGACAGGCCTCGACATCAGCCAGAATCGGCCAGGAGCGCTACCTCGTCAGCCTGTTCGTGGACATGCGCGGTTCGACGCAGCTTGCCGAGAAGCGGCTGCCATTCGACACCGTTTTCATCGTCAACCGCTTCCTCGGCGCCGTCTCGCGGGCCGTGATCGAGAATGGCGGCCAGCCGAACCAGTTCGTCGGCGACGGCATGCTGGCGCTGTTCGGGCTGTCAGCCGATCCGGAGACCGCCTGCCGACAAGCGCTGAAGGCTGCCGCCGGCATCGCCACGCATATCGACGAGCTCAACGAGCTCCTGAGCCACGATCTCCGCCAGCCGATCCGCTTCGGCATTGGCATTCACGGCGGCGAGGTGATCATCGGCGATATCGGCTATCGCGATCACATCGTCTTCACCGCGCTCGGCGATGCCGTCAATGTCGCGGCCCGCCTCCAGGACATGACCAAGACGCTGGCCTGCGAAGCGATCGTCTCGGAGGAGGTCCGCCGCACCGCGGGCCTTGCCGACGATGCGCTGCCGCAGCAGGAGGTCGCGATCCGCGGCCGCGACGAGCCCCTGGCCGTGCGCGTCGTTGCGGACACGAGGCAGCTGTCGGCGCTGGTTGACCGAAGCGAGCGCGTCGCGGCCTGATTCTTCACCTCTCCCCGCAAGCGGGGAGAGGTCGGAATGCGCGCGCAGCGCGGATTCCGGGTGGGGGGGAGCCTCCGCGAATCCAACTCTCACCTCGCTCGCGGAGACTCCCCCTCACCCCACCCCTCTCCCCGCAGGCGGGGCGAGGGAGTGCACTGTCACTGCGGCTACAGCTCGGCAATCTCGTTACGAACGTAACACCGGCTTGCTGCAACGCAGCGACATGGGCCTGCTGCGAAAGCACGAATTGACTTCATCTCGATCGTTGCGACAGATGAGCGCGGGATCGCGGTGATGACTGCGGTCCAACGAAAAGCTCCGGGAGGAGACGAGAATGTTCGATCGACGCGACCTGCTCAAAGGAGCGGGCCTTGCCGCTATGGCGGCCACACTGAATTCCACCAGGGCGCTGGCACTCGACACCGTCACGCTTCCCTTCGCCAATGGCGAGCGGCCGCTGGTGAAATATCCGCAGAAGCGGCCGATGATCGGCCTGACCAGCCGGCCGCCGCAGCTCGAGACGCCGTTCGCGATCTTCAACGACGGTCCGATCACGCCGAATAACGCGTTCTTCGTGCGCTATCACCTCTCGGACCTGCCTTACAATCTCGATCCCGACAAGTTCACGCTCGAGGTCAAGGGCAAGGTCGACAAGCCGCTCAAGCTGTCGCTCAAGGACATCAGGAAAATGAAGGCGACCGAGATCGTCGCCGTCAATCAGTGCTCCGGCAACAGCCGCGGCTTCTCCGAGCCGCGTGTCGCCGGTGGCCAGCTCGCCAATGGCGCCATGGGCAATGCGCGCTGGCGCGGCGTGCCGCTGAAGGCCGTGCTGGAGATGGCGGGCGTGCAGAGCGGCGCCAAGCAGGTCACCTTCAACGGCATGGACGGCCCCGTCAGCGACAAGACGCCCGATTTCGTCAAGGCGCTCGATCTCGAGCACGCCACCGACGGCGAGGTGATGCTGGCCTATGGCATGAACGGCGAGGACCTGCCGTTCCTCAACGGCTTTCCGCTGCGCCTGATCGTGCCCGGCTATTACGGCACCTACTGGGTCAAGCACCTCAACGAGATCACCGTCATCGACAATGTCTATGACGGCTTCTGGATGAAGTCGGCCTATCGCATTCCGGACACGCCGAACAATGCGGTCGAACCGGGCACCGCGCCGAAGGCGACGATCCCGATCAACCGCTTCACCATCCGATCCTTCATCACCAGCGTTCCCGATGGCGCCAAGCTGAAGGCCGGCGGCACGACGCTGCGCGGCATCGCCTTCGACGGCGGCAAGGGCATCAAGGACGTCCAGGTTTCCACCGACGGCGGAAAGACCTGGGTCAGCGCCAAGCTCGGCAAGGATCTCGGCAAATACTCATTCCGTGAATGGAAGCTGCCGGTGAAGCTCGCGGCGGGCGCCCACGAGCTCAAGGTGCGCGCCACCGGCAATGGCGGCGAGACCCAGCCGGATGCGCCACGCTGGAACCCGGCGGGTTATCTACGCAACGTCGTCGAAACCGTCCGCGTCACCGTGGCCTGAGGGAGAATGATCATGCAGCGCACCGTTCTCCTCGCCATCTCACTCGCCGTCGCCGCAATGGTCGGTTCGGCCCTTGCAGCGCCGCTCAACTACAAGACGCCCGACGAGGTCGCCGCCTTCAAGCCGGGCCCCAATCTCGAGGTCGTGCAGGGCAATTGCAGCGCCTGCCACTCGGCCGATTACGTCAACACGCAGCCGCCGATGAAGGACAAGAAAGGTTTTTGGCAGGCCGAGGTGACCAAGATGATCAAGGTCTATGGCGCCCCGATCGACGATGCCGATGTCGGCAAGATCGTCGATTATCTGGCCGCGACTTATTGACGGATGGCGCGCGGCGTGCCGATCAATTGACCGCGAAACGGGCAAAATCGGCAAAAACGCTGCGAAGTTGAGCGGAATTCGGCGAAATGCCGATATGGTTTGAGCTACCAAGCCGGCCACATTCCGCGTATCCTGTTAGGACCGAACCGGCCGGTTGGCGGGGACTGGCGGTTCGAGATCTCGGAGGAAGACCCGCGGAGAAGACGTGATGGCTAAAGGTACGGTCAAGTGGTTCAACCCGACGAAGGGTTATGGATTTATCCAGCCTGCGTCGGGCGGCAAGGATGTGTTCGTGCATATCTCGGCAGTGCAGAAAGCCGGTCTGTCGTCCCTGAACGAAGGACAGACGGTGGAATACGAAGAGATCGCAAACCGGGGCAAGACCTCCGCAGAGAACCTCAAAGTATAAGCCCGGCAGCCTTTGCTGCCTCCCGGATCTGTCCGGGAGCCGGGCCAAAAAAATTTTAGAAGACGGCCAGTGCATTCGACGACGGGCGTTGCGATTGCACACGGAGAGCTATTTTCCCGCGAAGACCGCTCGTTCAACGCCACAGCAATGACAATCGCGACGGCCCTTCGTTAGTCCACCGGCAATGGTGCGTCGCGCTTGATCTCTTCCATCACCGCATAGGTTCGCGTCTCGCGCACGCCCGGCATCGACAGCAACGTCTCGCCGAGGAAGCGTCGATAGGCGGTCATGTCCGCAAGCCGCGCCTTCACAAGATAGTCGAAGCCTCCTGCAACCATGTGACACTCCAGCACCTCGGGTGCGAGTTTCACCGCGCGCGCGAACCGCTCGAAATTGTCCGGCGTGGTCTTGTCGAGCAGCACCTCGACGAACACCAGAAGACCCAGGCCGAGCCGGTGCGGATTGAGCCGCGCGCCGTAGCCCTCGACAAAGCCCTCCCGCTGCAACCGCTTCAGCCGCTCGCCGACCGAGGTCGGCGACAGCCCGATGCGCTCGGCGAGCTCGACATTGGCGATGCGCCCGTCCTGCTGCAGAATTGAGAGGATCTTCCGGTCAATTCGATCGAGTTCCATATTTTATGTGGCCAATATAGCAATGATCTTCATTTCCTAAGGCAAAATGACTAATTTGTCTATCGAACTACGGTCTAGCGGGCCTTATCCTGGATTTCAGCCACAGGACACGCCATGCCGAACATCCCGCCGCCCTTCACCGCCCCCTACGCGCCCGATGATGCCGAGATTGCCGCGCGGCTCTTGCCGGCTTCGCATCTCGGCCCGCCGCAGGAGGCGCGGATCGACCGCACCGCGACGCGGCTGATCGAGGCGATCCGCAAGCGCGACGACCGGCTTGGCGGTGTCGAGGACATGCTGCGGGAGTTCGCGCTCTCGACCAAGGAGGGGCTCGCCCTGATGGTGCTAGCCGAGGCGCTGCTCCGCGTGCCCGACGCGCGCACCGCCGACCAGTTCATCGAGGACAAGCTCGGCGAGGGTGACTTCATCCACCACGAGACCAAGTCCACCGCCTTCCTGGTCAACGCCTCGGCCTGGGCGCTCGGCCTCTCGGCGCGGGTGATCCAGCCCGGCGAGACGCCCGACGGCACCATCGGCCGGCTGGTGAAGCGGCTGGGCGCGCCGGCGGTGCGCACCGCCACGCGCCAGGCGATGCGGCTGATGGGCAACCATTTCGTGCTGGGCGAGACCATCGAGCAGGCGCTGGAGCGAGGCCGTCCGCGCTCCGGTCAAAAGACGCGCTACTCCTTCGACATGCTCGGCGAAGGCGCGCGCACCGCGGCGGACGCCAGGCGCTATTTCGACGCCTATGCGAGCGCGATTCTGACCATTGGCAAGGCGGCCGGCAACCATCCCCTGCCCGACCGTCCCGGCATCTCGGTCAAGCTGTCGGCGCTGCATCCGCGCTTCGAGGCGATCAGCCGCGCGCGCGTGATGGCCGAGCTGGTGCCGCAGCTGCTCGATCTGGCGCAGCGCGCCAAGGCCCATGATCTGAACTTCACCGTCGATGCCGAGGAAGCCGACCGGCTGGAGCTGTCGCTCGACGTGATCGCGGCGACGCTCGCCGACCCCTCGCTCAGCGGCTGGGACGGCTTTGGGCTGGCGATCCAGGCCTATCAGAAGCGCGCGAGCGCCGTGATCGACTATGTCGACGCGCTGGCGCGCGCGCATGACCGCCAGCTGATGGTGCGGCTGGTCAAGGGCGCCTATTGGGACACCGAGATCAAGCGCGCGCAGGAGCGCGGGCTGGACGGCTATCCCGTGTTCACGCGCAAGGCGATGACGGATCTGAACTACGTCGCCTGCGCTTCGAAGCTTTTGAGTCTGCGGCCGCGCATCTTCCCGCAATTCGCCACCCACAACGCGCTGACGGTCGCGACCGTGCTGGAGCTTGCGCAAGATGGTGGCGGCTTCGAATTCCAGCGCCTGCACGGCATGGGCGAGGCGCTTTATGAACAGCTCGCCAAGGATCACCCCGACATCGCTTATCGTACCTATGCCCCGGTCGGCAGCCACCGCGACCTGCTCGCCTATCTGGTGCGGCGGCTGCTGGAGAACGGCGCCAACTCGTCGTTCGTGGCGCAGGCGGCCGACTATCGCGTGCCGGTTGTGGCGCTGTTGCAGCGTCCGGCCGATGCCATCGTCCGGCCGCAAGCGGCGGCCCATCCCAGAATTCCGCTGCCGGGCGATCTGTTCGCGCCGGAGCGGTGCAATTCGCGCGGCGTCGAATTCGGCGCGCGCGCGGCCCTCGACCGGTTGCTGGCAGACGTGAAGGCCGAGGCAGCCGACCTCAAGCCCATAGCCGACGCAACGCCGGACCGAGCCAATGCGGCGGTGACTGCTGCGCGCGCCGGCTTTGCCGCCTGGAGCCGGACGCCGGCGGCTACGCGCGCGGCCGCACTGGAGCAGGCCGCGCATCTTCTGGAGAGCCGGAGCGCCCATTTCATCGCGCTGCTGCAAGCCGAGGGCGGCAAGACGCTGGACGATGCGCTATCGGAGCTGCGCGAGGCCGCCGACTTCTGCCGCTATTATGCCGCGCAGGGTCGAAAGCTGTTCGGCGTTGATGCCGCCATGCCGGGCCCGACCGGCGAGAGCAATGCGCTCGCCATGCGCGGGCGCGGCGCCTTCGTCGCGATCTCGCCGTGGAATTTTCCGCTGGCGATCTTCCTAGGCCAGGTCACGGCGGCGCTGATGGCCGGCAACAGCGTCGTCGCAAAACCGGCCGAGCAGACGCCGCGCATCGCCCGCGAGGCCGTAGCCCTGCTCCACGAGGCCGGCATTCCCAAGAGCGCGCTGCATCTCGTCACCGGCGACGGCCGCATCGGCGCCGTGCTGACCGCGCATGCCGACATCGCCGGCGTCGTCTTCACCGGCTCGACCGAGGTCGCGCGCCTGATCAACCGGACGCTCGCCGCCAAGGACGGGCCCATCGTGCCTCTGATCGCGGAGACCGGCGGCATCAACGCCATGATCGCGGATGCGACCGCGCTGCCCGAGCAGGTCGCCGACGACGTCGTGACCTCGGCCTTCCGCTCCGCCGGCCAGCGCTGCTCGGCGCTGCGGCTGCTGTTCGTGCAGGAGGATGTTGCCGACCGCATGATCGAGATGATCGCGGGCGCTGCTCGCGAACTCAGGATTGGTGATCCCGCAGATGTCGCGACCCATGTCGGTCCGGTGATCGACGCCGAGGCCAAGCAGCGCCTCGATGCGCATATCGCGCGGATGAAGAGCGAGGCGCGGCTGCACTTTGCCGGCACTGCGCCCGAGGGCTGCTTCGTCGCCCCGCACATTTTCGAGCTCAAGGACGCCGGCCAGCTCACCGAGGAGGTGTTCGGACCGATCCTGCACGTCGTGCGCTATCGCGCGGAAAACCTCGACCGCGTCCTGCAGGCGATCGAGCGCAGCGGCTATGGACTCACGCTCGGCATTCACTCCCGGATCGACGACACCATCGAGGCGATCATCGATCGCGTGCAGGTCGGCAACATCTATGTCAACCGCAACATGATCGGCGCCGTGGTCGGCGTGCAGCCATTCGGCGGCAACGGGCTGTCCGGAACCGGCCCGAAAGCGGGCGGCCCGCATTATCTCGCACGCTTTGCGACCGAGCAGACCGTGACGATCAACACCGCGGCAGCCGGCGGCAATGCCGCGCTGCTTGCGGGGGAGGAGTGAGGCCCTGCGCCTGGCGCCGTTGCATCCCGCTGAAACATCGGTCTAATGCTGCCATGACTTGATCTGCGCCAATTCCAGCGCGCGGGAAACAACAAGAGCGAGGGAGCTACGCCGCGATGGAAAAGGGCATTTTTGCAGGGCTCAAGGTTCTGGACTGCGCGAGCTTCATCGCAGCGCCCGCGGCCGCGACCGTGCTGTCGGATTTCGGCGCCGACGTCATCAAGATCGAGCCGCCCGGCGCCGGCGACCCCTACCGCAATCTGCCCAACATTCCGGGCTATCCGAGCAGCGAGCACAATTTCGCCTGGCTGCTGGAGGCCCGCAACAAGAAGAGCATCGCGCTCGACCTCTCTAAGCCGGAGGCGCAGGCCGTGCTCTACAAGCTGGTCGAAGAGGCCGACGTCTTCATCACCAACATGCCGCCGCCGGTGCGCGCCAAGCTCGGCATCACCTATGACCACCTCGCCCATCTCAACGACCGGCTGATCTACGCCTCGTTCACCGGCTATGGCGAGAAGGGCGAAGAGGCCAACAAGCCCGGCTTCGACAGCAACGCCTATTGGGCGCGCTCCGGCCTGATGGACCTCGTCCGCGCCGACACCCACACGACGCCGGCCCGCTCGGTCGCCGGCATGGGCGACCATCCCTGCGCCATGGCGTTCTATGGCGCCATCGTCACCGCGCTGTATCAGCGCGAGAAGACCGGCAAGGGCTCGCATGTCGCCTCCAATCTGATGGCGAACGGGGTGTGGGCCGCGGGCACGCTGGCGCAGGCCAAGCTCTGCGGCGCCAGGTTCGCCGAGCGGCGGCCGCGCGAGCGCGCGCTGAATGCGGTCGCCAACCACTACCAGTGCAAGGACGGCCGCTGGCTGATCCTGTCGCTGCTGAGCGAGGAGAAGCAGTTTCCGACGCTCGCCAAATGCCTGGGACGCGAAGACCTGATCACCGATCCGCGCTTTGCCACCAAGGCTGACCGCCACGCCCGCTCGGTCGAGCTGATCAAGATTTTTGACGAGACGTTTGCCACCAGGGATCTCGCCGAGTGGCGCAGGATCCTCGACGGCAACGGACTGGTGTTCGGCATCGTCGGCATTCTCGACGACATCCCCAACGACAAGCAGATGCTCGACAACGAGGTGCTGGTGCCGTTCGAGAACGACACCATGCTCACCATCTCCAGCCCGATCTGGATCGACGGCGCCAAGAAGGTCCAGCCGCGCAAGCCGCCGGCCGTCGGCGAGCACAGTGACGAGATTTTGCGCGGGGCGGGATACGACGAGAAGGCAATCAAGCAGCTGCGGTCGTCAGGCGCGGTGGGGTAGGGCGGCGCCACAAACTCCCCTGTCGTCCCGGGGCGCGCAAGGCGCGAGCCCGGGACCCATAACCACAGGGAGTGGTTGTGACACGAGCTGCCAACTCCGAGTCTTCGCCAAACACCTTCCTGTGGTTATGGGTCCCGGATCTGCGCTCCGCTTCGCCGCGCTTGTCCGGGACGACGTTGGGGAGGTAGCTCGTCGTCACAGACGACGTCATTGCGAGCGCAGCGAAGCAATCCAGAATCCCACCGCGGATGCATTGCTGGATTGCTTCGCTGCGCTCGCAATGACGGCGTGGGACGATCTCGCTATAAACTCACGACAACATCGCGTCTCGTGAGGCCCTCATGCCCAAATATCGCCTGCACTACTTCCCGGAGTCCGGCAACAGCTACAAGCTGGCGCTGATGCTGACGCTTTGCGGCGAGAGGTTCGAGCCGGTGTGGACCGATTTCGGTGGTGGCGTCACGCGCACGGCGGAATGGCGCAAGGCCGTGAACGCGATGGGCGAGATTCCCGTGCTCGAGGTCGACGGCGTGAAGATGACACAGACCGCGCCCTTGCTGCTGAAGCTTGCCGGGCAGTACGGCCGTTTCGGTGCCGAGACCGAGGACGAGAAGTTCGAGCTGCTGCGCTGGCTGTTCTGGGACAACCACAAGCTCACCGGCTACATGGCGACCTATCGCTTCATGCGGGCGTTCACTGAGAAAAACGATCCGCAGGTGCTGAAGCATTTTCGCCGGCGGCTCGAGGACTTCCTCGGCATTCTCGACGGACATCTCCAGCACAATGCCTTTGCGATCGGGGCGAGGCCGACGGTCGCCGATATCTCGATGATGGCCTACCTGCACTATCCGAGCGACGAGCACGGTTTTGATTTCGCGGCGAGCCATCCTGCCGTCCACGCCTGGCTCGGCCGCATGGCCACCCTGCCCGGCTGGAAGCCGGCCTATGAACTCTTGCCCGGCAAGCGGATGACGAATTACGCGAAGTGAGGGCGCTGGCACTAACCCCGCAGTGCCAGCCAGCCCAGCGTGAACAGAATCCCGCCGACGATGACGACCACCGCGACCGCCCAGGTGCTGACGCGGATGCTGCCGGTGACCTGCTTGGCTTCCTCATTGCGCGCGATCTCGCGATTGCGCTCCTTGTCGGCGTCGCTGGTCTCAGTCATGGGTCATCCAAACCGGTTGCTGGTTTTATCTGGCGCGTGACCTTTTCGAAAAACCGCTACACACTTTTTCGGATCACGCGCTAACGCGTCTTGATGAAGCACATGCCGATGCGGCTCGATGCCGCGGCAGCCTGACAGGTGAGACCTTTAGCACAGCTCCATGACGTAAAACTCTTATCCGGCGTTCCCGATCCCGCATTTTGCAGGGCACAATGGGCACCCCAACCATCCTGATATTCGGTGCCGGCCAGCTCGCCGCTGCCGCGGGTCTGCGGCCGGCTGGCAAATCCGCGTGAGAAATCAGGGCGTTTTCCCGCGGCGAATGCGGTCAGGATGTCGCGGCGGCGAACCTGGTCGCCGAAGAAATGCGGCGAGGCCGGCACGATGGTGGAGTTCGACGGTTTGTCCGCCAGCCAATCGACGCCCGGAAAATGGAAGCCGCCGATGCCGCGGGTCTGGTGGCAGCCGGCGCAGGTGACGTCGTTGAGGCGGCGCTGGAAGCCCGCGACCGAGCGGATGTTCTGCATGTCGATGCCACGCGCCGCCGCCTGCTTCAGCGCGCCGACCACGTCGTTGTCGGTGAAGACCGGCTCGCCCTTGTTGCTGTCCCTGTCCTCCCCTTGCACCATGCCGAACTCCGGCTGCAACGGCGAAGCGTCAAGGCCCGCCGGCGTCGGCACCACCGCGGCCTTGGCCAGGAATGTCTCGGGGATCAGCACTGTGCCGCGATCGAACTCGCGGAGATTTTCCGGCGCGAGCAGCCAGGCTTTGAAATCACGTCGAAGATCGTTGTCGGCGAGGATGCGGTCGCGGTCGATCTGGTTCTCCAGCGTCGATTCCTCGAACGTCTTCGTCGCGGGGTTATATTTGAACACCTTGAGCAGATAGTCGGAACGGAAATCGTGCAATGCCGATTTCGGCGCGATCGAGATCTGGATATTGGTCTCGATGCGATCGAGCATGGCGTCGGAAGGAGAGATGCCGCCGCCGATCAGCCCCTGCCAGTCGCCATTGTCGAGCCAGCGCCGCGCGACCTCGGCACAGGTAACAGGCTTTCCGTTCGCATCGGTCTGGCGCGCATCGCGTGCCTTCATCACCAGATTGAACGTCATCGGCAGGCGCGTCGCGGTCTTGCCACCTTCCGGCTTACTCTCGAAACGCACCAGCCGATAAATCAGCCTGATCTCGCCGCACGCCTCCTCCGAGACATAGGCGCGGTCCATGCGATTGACGATGCCCGCCAGCACGAAGCGGGTGTCGCGGGATTTGAGATTGGCCCGATCGAACAGCTGCACGTCAAAGCCTTCGCCGACGCCGATGGTTTCGGTCGGGTACGCCGCCTTCTGCCGGATGATGTAGTGGTCGAACTCCGCGTCGATCGCGGGTGGAATTCCCTTGAGCTGCGACAGCGACGAGAACAGCAAATCGGTCGTCAGCGGAACGTTTGCGTTCCGCTCCGGCCATAGCAGGCGCAAGATCGTAAGCGAATCGTTCTGGTCGAGCTTGCGGAGCAGATCGGGATCGATGATCGCCGTGCCGCGCGTCAACGGCGCGTTCTCCGCTGCGAAAAGCGAAACAGTTCCGCCAAGCAAGACGGCGGCAGCAAAGAGAATTCGCAACGCGCGGCTCATGCCTTCAGTAACACCGCGTAAGCCGGCCTATTCAAGTCAAAAGGCGCCTCACATGGTGGTGAAGCGCCTCTTTGAAGAGCGGATATCGAACGCTCAGCGTGCGACGATCAGGCCCTTGCTGGTGACGACGACCCAGCGGCCGTCCTGACGGCGGATCGCATCGACGCGGCCAATTCCGGGGATCGGGTCACCGGCATAGACCTCGTAGAGGCCTCCGCGGCCCTCGATCAGTGCGCCGCCATTGGCGACGTCGCGCAGCACCCAGCCGTCGATCGTCGGCAACCGGCCGACCTCGGTCTTGGGCGCGGCTGGGGCCGGAACCGGTGCGGCGGCGGCGGTCGCAACCTGGGTCGGCGCGATCGAGCCGGTGGTCTCCTTCGCGGCGGCTGCCGCGGCCTGCGCGGGGGCCGCGGGCGGCGTGGCGCGGAGCTTGTCGACGGTCTCGGACAGCTTTGCGATTTTGGCCATCGGCTCGGCCTGGGCCTTCTCGAGCTTGTCGAGGCGGTCATTGGCGCGATTGAACTGGCTGAGGCCAGTCTTGGAGGTGTGCTCGACATTCGCCTTCAGTGCGACGACATCGGCATCGATCCTGGCAACCGAGGATTCCAGCGCGCTGGTGTCGGCGACCTGCGCCGGCGCGGGGGCCGGGGCTGCGAAATGCATCATGCCGGCGGTCGCGAGCGCGCCGCTGATGGCGCCGACGCTGGCCGCAATCGCCACCACCGCGGCCATCGCCGACAGGCGGCGCTTGTCGCCGGTCTCGCGCGACTCGTCCGCCTTCACATGCGGGGCAAACTCCTCGCGCTCCCACGAGCGCTCCGACGGTGCCATGACGATGAGCTTGCCGGGCTTCGGCTCCGGCTTGGTCTCGAACTTCGGCACTTCGATCCGGGGCGGCTCGACCTTCGGGGCCTCTGCCTTGACTGGATCGGGCTTGGGCGGCGACTCATGGTCGGGGGCGATCGAGGGGGCCTCGATGCCGGCAGCCTCGACGGCCTGCGGCGCGGTCGAAGCTTCCACGACGCTCGTATCCTGGGCAGCCTGCTCAGCCATTGGTTCGCTCACAGTTCGAATACTCCACTCTGGATTGACCTTTTGGTAACTTTCATTGCTTGCGAAATCCTTACTTCGGGACCCGCTTACCGAAATTTTAGGAAGTCATCCGGGGCCGAATTGGGCCGGGAACGTGGAACCGGTGTGGCGGGCGTGAAACAAATTGTAAGCGGGGGAAGATGAACGGCCGCGGAATGGCTGCCTCCACACCGTCATTGCGAGCGCAGCGAAGCAATCCAAAATCTTTCCAAGGCCGCAGTCTGGATTGCTTCGTCGCAAGAGCTCCTCGCAATGACGGAGTGGGCGGCGCCCACTCCGTTCACGTCACCGCTCCGCCCACATCACTATCCGTCACATCACCACCGGCGCATCCGGCAGCTCGTTCGCATGCGGGCCTTGCGGTGGGAAATGTCGCGCCAGCTCGCGCGACACCGCAGCGATGCCGCCGATCACACCGCGCTCGAACTGGCCGGAGGCGAACTCGGCCTCCATCGCGCGGCAGATGCTCTCCCAGCCCTCGTCACCGACCTTCGCGTGAATACCGCGGTCGGCCACGATCTCGACGTCGCGATCGGCGAGCAGGAGATAGATCAGGACGCCGTTGTTGTGCGCGGTGTCCCAGATACGCAGATGCGAAAACACGTCGAGCGCGCGCTCGCGGGCCGGCTGGTTGCGGATCAGCGGTCGCCCGTCGAGCGCGCCTTCGACGACGAAGCGGACCTGGCCGGAATGCGTGCTCTCACCCTGCTTGATCGCCTGCTCGATGCGGGCGAGCACCTTTGGCGGAAAGATTTGCTTCGCCCGCCAATGATGCTGCACGAGATGTCTGGCAATGCGCTTGATGCCCATGACCGCTACCAGCTCCCCGAGGCGCCGCCGCCGCCAAAACTGCCACCGCCGCCGCTGAAACCGCCGCTGTCGCTGGACGACGAGCCGCTGCTCCAGCCACCTCCCGAGGAGCCGCTCGACCACGAGCCGCCGCGCGACGATCTCGTGGCTGGCGCCATCGCCGCAAACAGATCGGCGATGAAGCCGATGACGAAGCCCAGCGCTCCGAGCGCGAGCGCGATTGCGAAGGATCCGAGAATGAGCCAGGTCAGCGCCGCGATGATGCCGCCGGTCGCCAATGAGCCAAGCAGCCGGCCCAGCATGGCCCGGAAGAAGCCGCCAACCCCGATCGAGGCGAACAGCGTCACGATGAACAGCGGCGCAATATCGTCCAGATTGCCGAAATTCACAGTCGGCGAAGGCACCGGCAGCGGCTCGCCGTCGATCACGCGGATCATGCGATCGACGCCATCAGTAATGCCGCCGGCGAAATCGCCCGTCCTGAATTTCGGCGTGATGATCTCGTCGATGATCCGCCGCGAGGTGACGTCGGTGAGCGCGCCCTCGAGACCGTAGCCGACCTCGATGCGCAAGTGCCGGTCGTTCTTGGCGACGATGAGGATCGCGCCGTCGTCCACCTTCTTGCGGCCGACCTTCCAGGCGTCGGCGACGCGGATCGAGAACTGCTCGATCGTCTCCGGCTGGGTCGTCGGCACGATCAGGACGGCGATTTGGCTGCCCTTGCGCGTCTCGAAATCACGCAGCTTTTGCGACAACGCGGCGATGTCGCCGCTCGACAGCGTGCCGGTCTGATCGACCACGCGACCGGTGAGTTGCGGGATGGCGACGTCGGCAAGGGCGGGGAAATTGAATGCGAGGAGGAGTACGAATACGGCTATCGCTTGCCACAACCTCGCTGTCATCGCCCGGCTTGACCGGGCGATCCAGTATTCCAGAGACGCCAGAGGACTACGGAGGAGCCGCGGCGTACTGGATTCCCCGCCTTCGCGGGGAATGACGGCGGTGGGTGGGGCTGGGCGCATTCGCAAAACGGCGCGCAGCTACTTCGACGGCGCAGGCGCCGGATTGAAATCGACCTTCGGCGCGGTCGAGATCTCCTTTTCGTTCTCGACCGCGAAATTCGGCTTCTCCTTGTAGCCGAACATCATTGCGGTGAGGTTGCTCGGGAAGGAGCGAATGGTGACGTTATAGTCCTGCACCGCCTTGATGTAGCGGTTGCGCGCGACCGTGATGCGGTTCTCGGTGCCTTCGAGCTGCGACATCAAATCCTTGAACAGCGCATCGGACTTGAGCTGCGGATAGTTCTCGGTGACGACCAAGAGACGTGACAGCGCGCTGGAGAGCTCGCCCTGGGCGGCCTGGAACTTCTGGAAGGCGGCGGGGTCGTTCAGCACCTCAGGCGTCGCCTGGATGCTGCCGACCTTGGCGCGCGCATTAGTGACGCCGAGCAGCACGTCCTTCTCCTGCTGCGCAAAGCCCTTTACCGAGTTGACGAGATTGGGCACGAGATCGGCGCGGCGCTGATACTGGTTCACGACCTCGGACCAGTTGCCCTTGATCTGCTCGTCCTCGCTCTGGATCGCGTTGTAGCCGCAATTGGTCAGGCTCAGCGAGGCCAGAGCCGCCAGCACGGTCAGGATCTTGCGCATCAAATTCCTCCCGGTGAAATCTGGCGTAAACTATCAGATTGAACGCGCGCGGTGCCAGACATCTTGTGCCGGCGGCGCGAAAAGCAACCGCCTGACGCAAGCCCCTTGCCTATCCCTGGCCGACATAGTCAACTTGAGCAAAACAAGAACGGAAACGCCAAGGGGAACGCGATGAGCTCGTTCGAGACCATCCTCGTGGAGAGGCCCGAGCCGGCGATTGCCCGGATCGTGATGATCCGGCCCGAGGCGCGCAACGCGCAGAACCTGCAGATGACCTACGACCTCAACGCCGCCTTCGACGAGGCGGTGCAGGACGACGCGCTCAAGGTCATCATCCTCGCCGGCAACGGGCCGCATTTCTCATCGGGCCACGATCTGCGCCCCGGCGGCAAGAACGCCGCAGGCGTCGATTTTCCGCCGATCGGAAATTGGGGTGGCTTTGCGGAGGCGAACGCGCATGGCCGCTTCGCGCGCGAGCAGGAAATATATCTCCAGATCACGCGGCGCTGGCGCAACCTGGCCAAGCCGACCATTGCCGAGGTGCACGGCAAGTGCATCGCCGGCGGGTTGATGCTGGCCTGGGCCTGCGACCTCATCGTCGCCAGCGACGATGCTCAGTTCTGCGATCCCGTGGTGACCATGGGCGTCTGCGGGGTCGAATGGTTCGTGCATCCCTGGGAGCTCGGCCCGCGCAAGGCCAAGGAATTCCTGTTCACCGCCGACGCATGGAGTGCGCAGGAGGCGCATCAGCTCGGCATGGTCAACCGGGTCGTGCCGCGCGCGGAGCTTTCAGCGTCGGTGCTGGAGCTGGCGCGCCGGATCGCCTCAAAGCCGTCCTTCGCGCTGAAGCTGACCAAGGAAGCCGTGAATCGCTCGGTCGATGTGATGGGCCAGCCCGCCGCGATCGACCAGGCCTTTGCGCTGCATCAGCTCTGTCACGCCCATAACCTTCAGCAGTTCGGCATGGTGGTCGATCCATCAGGACTGCATCCCTCCGTGCGCAAGCCGCCGGCGGCCGCGGAGTAACGACATGGACCTCAACCTGAGTGACGAGCAACGGCTGCTGCGCGAAAGCGCGGAGCGCTTCGTGGCCGAGAGCTACGATGCCGATCACCGCCGCAAGATGGCGAACGACCCGCTCGGCTTCAGCCCAGCGGTCTGGAAGCAGTTCGCCGAGCTTGGCTGGCTGGCGCTGCCGATTCCCGAAGAGTTTGAGGGGCTCGGCGGCGGCGCGGTCGAGATCGGCATTCTGATGGAAGCCTTTGGTCGCGGGCTGGTGTCGGAGCCGTATGTTGCAACGGTGGTGCTTGGAGCCTCGCTGATCGACAAATGCGGCAGCACCGCGCAGAAGCAGGCGCGGCTGCCGAAGGTCGCGGACGGATCACTGAAACTCGCCTTCGCCCATTCCGAGCGCGCGGCGCGGTTCGATCTCGCAATAGTCGCGACCGTCGCCCACAAGACGGCGCAAGGCTGGCGCGTTGCCGGCAGCAAGATCGCGGTGCTCGACGGCCTCGCCGCCGACGAGATCATCGTCTCCGCGCATATCCACGATCACAAGGGACCTTCGGGACGGATCGGCCTGTTCCTGGTGCCGGCGAAGACGCCCAGCGTCGTCATCACCGACTATGAACGTCTCGGCGGCGGACGGGCCTGCAATATCGAGCTGTCCGGCGTCGAGCTGCCGGAGGATGCCCTGCTCGGCGACGGACACGACGCCCTGCCCGCGATCGAATGGGCCGTTGACCGCGCCATGGCTGCGCTCGGTGCCGAAGCCGTCGGCATCATGCAGACGCTGCTCGACACAACGCTGGAATACACCAAGATCAGAAAGCAGTTCGGCCGGCCGCTCTCCGCCAACCAGGTGATCCGCCACCGCCTCGCCGACATGGCGATGCAGGTCGATGAGGCGCGCTCGATGGCGCTGCGCGCCGCGTTGAAGGTCGATAGCTCGCCGGTCGAGCGCGCCCGCGCTGCCTCCGGTGCGAAAGCGAAGATCGGCAAATGCGCGCGCTTCGTCGGCGAGCAGTCGATCCAGCTTCATGGCGGCATGGGCGTCACCGAGGAGCTCGAGGTCGGCGCCTATTTCAAGCGGCTGGTCGCCTTCGACACGCTGTTCGGCGGCAGCGCGCACCATTACAGCCGCCACGCCCAGCTCGGCCGCACGGCCTGACACAAGGAGCGCATCATGGACCTCTCGTTCAACACCGAGGAGCGCGCCTTCCAGGACGAGGTGCGCGGCTTCATTGCAAAAAACCTCACCGAAGAGATGAAGCGCGCAACCGCGCTGACGCCGTCGGTGTTCTCCGACCCTGATATCGGCATGGCGTGGCAGCGCGCGCTGCACCGGCAGGGCTGGGGCGCACCGGGCTGGCCGGTCGAATATGGCGGTCCGGACTGGACGCCGGCGCAGCGTTGGATTTTCGAGACTGAATCCGCACGCGCCGGCGTGCCCAATGTCAACGTGATGGGCGTGAAGATGGTCGGGCCCGTCATCATCGGCTTCGGCTCGCCCGAGCAGAAGAATTTTTATTTGCCACGCATCCTCTCCGGCGAAGACTATTGGTGCCAGGGCTATTCCGAGCCGGGCTCCGGCTCCGATCTCTCGTCGCTGAAGACGCGCGCGGTCCGCGACGGCGACGACTACATCATCAACGGCACAAAAATCTGGACCACGCACGCCCACCACGCCAACCGCATGTTCGCGCTGGTGCGCACCAGCGACGGACCGCGGCAGCAAGACGGCATCAGCTTCATCCTGATCGACATGACAACGCCGGGCATCACCACGCGCCCCATCCTCACCATCGGCGGCGACCACGAGGTCAACCAGGTGTTCTTTGACGATGTGCGCGTGCCCGTGGCCAACCGCGTCGGCGACGAAGGCAAAGGCTGGACCTACGGCAAATATCTGCTCGAGTTCGAGCGCGGCTCCGGCATCGCCTCGGCAAAATTGCGCGAGGGTCTGAAGGCGATCGCGGAGCTGGCCGAGTCGGACCTGACGGGTCGCGCGATCGACAGCCCGGATATCGCGACGCGCATCTCGGAGGTCGAAATCGATATCGACGCGCTGGAGATGACCGAGCTGCGCGTGCTCTCCGCACTTCAGACCGGGCAAAATCCCGGCGCGGTGTCGTCGATCCTGAAGCTGCGCAACAGCGAGATCAGGCAGGCCGTGACGCGGCTGGGGGTCGACGTGATCGGTCACGACGCGCTCGCGGTCGAGCCGATGCGCCCGCTCTACAAGCTCAACCATGCGCCGGCGACGCCTGAGGAGATGCTGACGGTGGTCCCGGAATATCTCAACGGCCGCGCCTACACGATCTTCGGCGGCACCTCGGAGATCCAGCGCGACATCATTGCGAAGATGATGCTGGGGATTTAAGGGCGTGGGGATTTAGCCAGAGCTGGCGGGGCATTCTCCGCTGTCGTCCCGGACAAGCGCAGCGAAGCGAAGCGCAGATCCGGGACCCATAACCACAGGGTGAGGTTATGGCGCGAGCTGGTCACCACGAGTCTTCGCCAAACCACTTCCTGTGGTTATGGGTCCCGGGTTCGCGCGTTGCGCGCCCCGGGACGACAGCTGGGTGTATGGCGACAGCCGGCGTAACAACGCGCCCCGCTTAACCCGCCACCTTCGCGTCCTTGATCGCCTTCCAGATCTTCTGGGGCGTCAGGGGCGTGTTCAGCTGGGTGATGCCGAGCTCGGCGAGCGCGTCCATCACGCCGTTGGTGACGCAGGGCGGGCCGCCGATGGCGCCGGATTCGCCGCAGCCCTTGGCGCCGAGCGGATTGGTCCGGCAGGGCGCGGAGTCGTCGAGCGTGACCTCGATCGGCGGAACGTCGTCAGCACGGGGGATGCAATAGTCCTGGTAGCTCGCGGTGAGGAGCTGGCCGTCCTCATCGTAGGACACGCCCTCGTACAGCGCTTGTCCAATGCCCTGCGCGACGCCGCCATGGATCTGGCCGGTGACCAGCATCGGGTTCACGGCAACGCCGACGTCGTCGACGGTGGTGTAGCGCACGACCTTGGACACGCCGGTCTCCGGATCGATCTCGACCTCGCAGATATGCGTGCCGTTCGGCCAGCTCGGGCCATCGACCTCTCCTTCGGAATCGACGCTGAGCTTGGCGCCGCCCTCCTTCTCGGCGAGATCGAACAGGCTGATGCGGCGGTCGGTGCCGACCACGGTGAGCATGCCGCCCTGATATTCGATGTCCTCGACCGAGGTCTCCAGCACGTTGGCCGCCTTCTCACGCGCCTTCTGAATCAGGTCGTTGGAGGAAACTGCCACGGCCGTGCCGCCGACGAACAGCGAGCGCGAGCCGACGCTGCCGAAGCCCATCGCAAGATCCGTGTCGCCCTGGACGACGTCGATCTTGTCCATGGCAATGCCGAGCGTGTCGGAGATCATCTGGGTGTACGTGGTCTGCAGCCCCTGCCCCATCGCCATGGTGCCGGAATGCAGCACGACGCGGCCCTGCGAGGTCGCGTGCAGGCTGACCTTCTCGGTATGCGCGCGGCCGCCGGTCCATTCGATGTAGGAGGTGAGCCCGCGGCCGTAGAGCAGGCCCTTCTTCTTCGCCGCCTTCTTGCGCGCGGCAAAGCCGTCCCAATCGGCCAACTTCACGGCGCGATCGAGCAGGTGGGCGAAGGCGCCGGAATCGTAAACCTGACCCGCGGCGTTGGTGTAGGGCAGCTGCGCCGGCTTGATGTAGTTCGCTTTCCGGATCGCACGCGGATCCATGCCGATTTTTCGCGCGGCGGCGTCGAACAGGCGCTCGACGATGAACACCGCTTCGGGCCGGCCCGCGCCGCGATAGGCGCCGACCGGCGCGGTGTGAGTCATCACCGACTGCACCTCGAAATGCACCAGCGGCAGATCGTAGACGCCGGTCTGCACGAACGGCCCGAGCACCAGCGGGATGATGTTCGCCGCACCCGACGAGTACGCGCCGGTGCAGCCGATCGACTTGACGCGATAGGCCAGCACCTTGCCCTTCTCGTCGAGCGCGAAGGATGCCGTCGAGGTGAGATCGCGGCCATGGGTACCGCCGACGAATTCGTCGGTGCGGTCGCCGCGCCAGCGGATCTTCCGGTTCAGCTTGGTCGCGGCATAGGCGACGATGCCGTCTTCCGGATAGAGGTTGGTCTTCTGACCAAAGCCGCCGCCGATGTCGCCGACCAGCACGCGGACGCTGTCCTTGGGTCGCTTGAGCACGGCTTCCGCCAGCACGTCGCGGGTCGAGGCCGGCGTCTGCGACTGCACATGCAGGAGGAGGCGGCCGGTCTTCTTGTCGATCTCGGCAATGGTCGAGCGCGGCTCCATCGCGGAGGGCACCAGACGCTGGCTGACGATGTCGAGCTCGACCGTATGCGCGGCCTTGGCGAATGCCTCGTCCGCCTTGGCGGCATCGCCATAGCTCATCGCACCGACGATGTTGTCGGGCGCCTCGGGCCACACCACGGGCGCGCCGGGCTTGACCGCTTCGACCGGATCGACCACCGCGGGCTGCACGTCGTATTCGATCACGATCGCTTCGGCCGCGCTCTGCGCCTCGGCACGCGAGGCGGCCACCACTGCGGCCACGGCTTCGCCGGCATAGCGGACGATCTCATGGGCGAGCAGGCGGCGCGGCGGCACCGTCATCGGCTTGCCGTCGGGGCGCTTGAAGATGCTCAGGGTCGGAATGGTGCCGATATCGTCCTTGACGAGATCAGCGCCGGTGTAGACCGCGGTGACGCCCGGCATCGATGCCGCGGCGCTGGTGTCGATCGCGACGATCTTCGCGTGCGCATGCGGCGAGCGCAGCACATGCAACCACAGCGCGCCCTCCTCCGGCTTGTCGTCGATGAACTGACCCTTCCCGGTGAGCAGCCGCTGGTCTTCCAAACGCTTGACGGGCTGGCCCGCTCCGAAACGCAAATTGCCGGGAAGAATGTTCATTCCGTGGGGTCCTCAGGGTCTTTTCGAAACTGCGGGCCGCCTTTTAGCGGATCGATCGGAGGCATACCAGCCGCGGTTTTGGGCGGTGAACCCACAGATTCGTCATGCCCGGGCTTGTCCCGGGCATCCACGTTCTATGTGCCACAGGGCAAGACGTGGATGGCCGGGACAAGCCCGGCCATGACGGCTAATCAAGCTCCCTCAACGCCGCCTCCACCACCTTGCGGGCGTCGGCCGACAGCGCGGCCTGCGGCGGGACGGGATCGCCGACGTCGTAGCCCTGAACCGCCAGCCCCGCCTTGATGCAGGCGGCGAGGTTGAAGCGGGCGAAAGCCTCGTTGATCCGCCACAGTCTGCGCTGGAGCGCCATGGCCTCGTCCCAGCGGCCGGCCTTGCAGAGGTCGTAGAGTGCGACGCTCTGGCGCGGGATGATGCAGGCAGGTCCCGCCATCCAGCCGAGCCCGCCGATCAGCATCACCGCCGCCGGGATGTGGGCGGAGGCCGAGAACACGCGCAAGGCATAGCCGCAGCGGTTCATGATCGAGAGCAGCCGGCCGGTATTGGTCGAGGCGTCCTTGATGTAGCCGATGCGCGGATGTTCAGCGAGGCGCGCGATGATGTCGAGCGTGAGATCGGAACGCTGGAATTGCGGATTGGTGTAGATGACGACCGGGATGTCCACGGCATCCGCGATGGCGCGGAAGTACGATTCGACCTGGGCATCGGCGAGCGGAAAGTACGCTTCCAGGATCGCCAGGATGCCGTTGGCACCACACTTCTGATACGCCCTCGCCTGCGCCACTGCATCCGCCGTCGAGGTGGATGCGACGCCGGCCACGACCGGCACGCGGCCCTTCGCGGCCTCGATGGTGGTCTGCACGATCGCGGTGCGTTGCGCGGCATTGAGATAGGCGAACTCGCCGGTCGAACCCAGCGGCGTCAGCCCGTGCACGCCTGCGCCGATCAAATCGTCGCAGAGCTTGCCGAGGACTTCGGTGCGCACCGTGCCATCGGCATCGACGGGCGAAATGAGGTAGGGAAAGACGCCGTGAAAATCAGGCATGTCAGGCTGAACCCCGGAAAATTGGCTAGCGCCTGACCGGTCATAGCAATGCCCGCGCTATCGATCAAACCCTGATCAGGCGCACCCGCGTGCCCCAGGGATCGACGGCCTCCAGACCATTGGCGAGCGCCGTGACATGCGCGCCGCCCTTGCGCAGGCGCTCCTCCTGCGCAGCGAGAATGTCCTGCTTCGCCATCACCAGCGAGAACCAGGCGAGCCCCGTGGTCTGATCGTCGCGTTGGCCGGCCCCCTGGCTCTGCCAGACGTTCATGCCGAGGTGATGGTGATAGCGGCCCGACGACAGGAACGCGGCGCCGCCACGGCGGCGGGTCGGATCGAGGCCGACCGTGCCGTGATAGAACCGTTCGGCCTCGGCGAGATCGCCGACACGCAGATGCATGTGGCCGACGCGCAGACCATCCGGCGCCTTGGCGTAGTCTGCCACGCGCGTGTTGGTCAGCGACAAGAGGTCAGGGATGTTGAGCTCGTCGCTCGCCATCTTCACGCTGCCCTCGCTCCACTGCCATTGCGAGGGATCGCGGTCGGCATAGACCTCGATGCCGTTGCCTTCGGGGTCGTCGAGATAGACGGATTCGCTGACGAGATGATCGGCGAAGCCCGACAGCGGCACGCGGTGCGAGGCGGCGTGCACCAGCCAGCGCGCGAGATCTTTTCGCGACGGCATCAGGAAGGCGGTGTGGTAGAGGCCCGCGGCGTTGCGCGGCTCGATCGCGGCCTCGGGACGGGCTTCCAGCACGAGCAGCGTGATACCGGCCGTGCCGAGCGTCGCGCCGGTCGCGGAGCGCTCCATCACGGTGAGCCCGATCACGTCGCGATAGTAGTCCGCGACCTTGTCGAGGTTCTTGACCCGGAGCGTCACCATGCCCACCCGCATCGGCGTGCGGCTGGCATAGGTCGGACCGCCGCCTTGCGGCAGGCCCTCGGCCCGAGCGGCGGCGGCCGCCGCCATCGCGAGCGAGGTCGCACCGGCGAGTTGAAGCAGGGTACGGCGGGTGAGGTCGACGGTCATCGGTCGGGGCTCGCTGGAAACGCTTAGGGACGTGCGGTGCAATTTCTGGATTGCTACACGTTCCCGTGAAGGCCTCCCAATCACATGTTCGTCGGCCGTAGTCCTGCGGAAGCCGGTCCGCCCCATCTGTCCTGGCCACCCGGCCAGTTTCGCTATCGCCCGCGACATCCCAGATTGAGGACAATTTACAGGAGCCTTCCATGACCGACCCCACTCCTCTGTCGTCCCTTTCGTCCGCGCTCGCGGATGTCGTGACGCGCACCGCGCCATCCGTCGTCGCCGTGTATTCGCATCGCTCCCGCGCCACCGGCTTCGTCTGGAAACCCGGCTTGATCGTCACCGCCGACGAAGCGCTGGCCGACGAGGGCGATATCCAGATCAGCCTCCCCGACGGCAGCACCGCGGCCGCCACAATCGTCGGCCGCGACCATACGACCGACATCGCGCTGTTGCGCACCGATGCCAGTCTTGCGCCGGTCAAGCTGGCCGCGACCGTTCCGCCCCTCGGCACGCTGTCGGTCGTCGTCGCCACCGATCGCGATGCGCCGAGCGCGGCGCTCGGCATGGTATCACTGTCCGGCAAGAGCTGGCGCTCCTTGCGCGGCGGCGACATCGATGCGCGGATCGAGCTCGACGTACGCCTGCGCTTCGCGCAACAAGGCGGGCTCGCGCTCGATGCATCAGGCGACGCCTTCGGCATGGCCGTGCTCGGGCCGCGGCGGGTCCTGGTGATCCCGACGGCGACAATCGAGCGGGTCGCGGCACAGCTCGAGGCGCGCGGCCGCATCGCCCGCGGATATCTCGGCCTCGGGCTCCAGCCGGTGCGGCTCGACGATGGCATCGGCGCGATGGTGATGAATGTCGACAAGGCCGGCCCTTCGGCTGCGGCCGGCATCCGCCAGGGCGACGTCATCGTGGCGGTTAACGACCAGAAGCTCTCCGGCGTGCGTGCGCTGTCGCGGACGCTGGGACCTGCGAGCGTCGGCACGGTCGTCGATGTCGCGGTGCGCCGCGGCGGCGAGCCAGTCAGCTTCAAGGTCACGATCGGCGAGAGGCCCGAGGCGTGAGCGAGGACAACGCGCCCGAGATCGTGCTCGCCCTGGAGATCGACGATCCCGCCCTCGCCGATCGCCTGGCGGTCTTGCTCGGCAACATCGCCGGGCTTCGGCTCGCCGCGCCCGGCGAGGCCGCCACGGCGACGGTCATGGCGCGCGATCCGCGCAGCATGCCGGAAGACATCGCGCTGACGCAGCGCGAGCTCGATGTCCTGGCGCTGATGGCGGAAGGCGCGTCCAACAAGCTGATCGCGCGCCAGCTCGGCATCTCCGTGCACACGGTCAAATTCCACGTCGGTTCGCTGCTCGACAAGCTGGATGCCACCGGCCGCACCGACGCGGTCGCGCATCCGGCACGCCGCGGCGTGATCGAGCTATGACGCCGTCAGCTCCTATCGCGCTGATGTCGCCGGGAAGCTGAGCCGGACCGTGAGGCCCGGCGCATTGTCGTGCAGTGCAATCTCGGCGCCATGGAGACCGGCAACGGCCGCGACCAGGCTCAAGCCCAGACCGTTGCCCGGCGTGTAACGGCTCTGTTCGAGCCGGTAGAAGCGCTTGAACACGTGATCGCGCTCTCCGGTGGGAATGCCCGGGCCATCGTCGGCGATCGCGATCACCGCCCCGCCACCGGCGCTGCGACAGGTCACGGTGACCTGCCCGCCCGCGCGGCCGTGCTTTATCGCGTTGTCGACCAGATTGGCGATGGCGTCGAACAGCAGGTCGCGGTCCCCCGTAATCGCCACCTGGCGGTCGCCGTCAAGGCTGAGGCGGGTCGCCACCTGCTCGGCCGCGGCGTCATAGAGTTCGACGACCTCGCCGGCGATTTCAGCGAGGTCGAGCGCACGAAACGCACTCCGGCGGGCGCGGGTCTCGATCTCCGAGATCCGCGTGATGGAAGCGAACATGCCGAGCACCGAATCGAGATCGGCGATGGTGTCGCCGATCAGCACCGCATCGGCCTCACCATTGCGCGGGGTGTGATAGGCCTTTTCCAGCCGGCCGCGCATGCGCGTCAGCGGCGTGCGCAGATCGTGGGCGACGTTGTCGCTGACCTGCTTGACCTCACCCATCAGCGTCTCGATGCGGTCGAGCATCTGGTTGAGGTTTTCGGCGACGCGGTCCCACTCGTCGTGACTGCCGCGCAAGGGAATGCGCCGGTCGAGCCCCGACAGCATGATGGCGCGGCTGGTCGCATTGATCTCCTCGATCCGTCCGACCGTGCGCCGCGTCACCAGCACGGCCGCGACCCCGGCCAGCACGGCCAGCAGCACGGCGACGGCGACCATCGCGAGCTCGATCATCGCGGTGAAGCCGCTGTGATCGCCGGCGTCGCCGACCCGGCCCTGCACATAGGCGATCGTGCCGAAATAGACATAGGCCATGATCGCCGCGACGATCAGGCCGAACGCCGCGATCGCGATCAGTGCCAGACGGAAGGTGGAGGAGCGGAGCGTCTTAGCCAGGAGCACGGATGCAATATCCGATGCCGCGGATCGTATGGATCAGCGGATAGGCCTGGGCATCGTCGACCTTGCGGCGGACCCGCCCGACATAGACGTCGATGATGTTGGTGGAGGGATCGAAATGCAGATCCCAGACATGCTGGAGCAGCATCGCCCGGGAGACGACGCGGCCTTCGTTGCGGACGAGATATTCGAGCAGCTGAAACTCGCGCGGCAGCAGCGGAATTTTCCGGCCGCGCCGGCTGGCGTTGCGCGCGATCAGGTCGATGGCGAGATCGCCGACCCGCAGGATGGTTTCCTTGGCGACGGTCTCGCTGCGGCGGCCGAGCGCCTCGAGGCGCGCCAGCAGCTCGACGAAGGAGAACGGCTTGACGAGATAGTCATCGCCCCCGGCGCGCAAACCGCGCACGCGGTCGTCAACCTCGCCGAGCGCGGAGATGATCAGGAAGGGTGCGGCGATGCCGTCGTCGCGCAACTGGCGCATCACGGCGATGCCGTCGATGTCGGGCAGCATGCGGTCGATGGTGATCACGGCATAGTCGCGGGCGACGCCGTGGCTCAGGGCTTCACGACCCGTCGCGGCAAGATCGACGTCGTAGCCCGAGTTGGTGAGTTCCTCGACGAGCTGGCCTGCGGTTTCCGGATCGTCCTCGACGACCAGAATGCGGCGGTGACCTCCGGTCATGCAAAACTCCGCGCGACGATCGCCACCAGACTATCCCGTTCCGGGGCTGAGCGGAACCGCCCGGTGGCGATCGCGACAATGGTGCGGTACCGCGATGCGACTACCAATAGTCTCCGCACACATTGACCCATTGCCATCCATAGGGCGTCAAGCTCCTGCGCCAGCAACCATCGTCGTAATAGTTGGCATAGTTGGCATAGAAGAACGGCGCGCCGACGAAAGCGAACCGGTTGAAGCGGTGACGGTGGAAGAAGGCATGGCGGCCAATGAACGGCCTGCCGTGCCAGCCCGGGCCAGCAAACCGCGGGCCGAAAGCGGCGCGGGTCGCTAATGGTGCACCGGCAAAGCGCGGCCCGATGGCGGCGCGGGCAGCCATTGGCGAGCCGACGAAGCGGGCTCCACCGAAGCCCGGGCCGCCAGCAAAGCGCGCGCCACCCATGCCGCCGAAACCACCCGCGCGCATGCCGCCGAAGCCACCCGCATGCATTCCGCCGCCACCGAAATGCCCGCCACCGCCAAAGCCGCCATGGCCGCCACCGCCGAAGCCGCCACCGCCATGGCCTCCGCCACCGCCGCCACGGGCAAGCGCAGGTGAAGCGAGCGCCATCATTGCGGCGAGCGTCACCGCAGTGACGCCTTTGAGAAGCCTGTTGTCCATCGAAGCATCCTCCGTGCTGCGCGGCGATCTTTCTGCCGCGCGAGGAGGATCAGATGAGAGGAAGGGACAGGCACCTTCAACTTACAAACGCGCCAGATTCTGACGCAGGTGTTAGGGACGAACGCTCTTTCGCTCCCTCACCCCGTTCTGACGGGGAGAGGGTGGGGTGAGAGGCTGCGTCCCGCCAAGGTGATCTAAAAAGTGATCGCAACGCTTGTCCCGTGCACCGTCAAGTTACGAGCCGGAGGGGCCTTTGATCCGGTCAGCCGCATGCCTTGCCTCACCTGGATCGCTAGCGCGATCCGACCTCTCCCCGCAAGAGCGGGGAGAGGTTAAAGTATCACGCCCGCTTGCCGCCGTTCCTCTCGGCCGCCCGGCGCATGGCCTCCGCGAGGGCGCCGCCGCCGGAGGATTCCTGGTTGCGCGGGGCCGACGACGTCATGCGCGCGGGGTTTCGCGAGCTGTTGTCCCGCTGCATGCCGGGCGCGTCCTTCTTGGCGCCGACCTCGTCGTCGAGGCGCAATGTCAGCGAGATGCGCTTGCGGGCGACTTCGAAGTCCAGCACCTTCACCTTGACGATGTCTCCGGGCTTCACCACCTCGCGCGGATCCTTGATGTAGTTCCTGGACATCGCCGAGATGTGAACCAGGCCGTCCTGGTGCACGCCGATATCGACGAAGGCGCCGAAGGCGGCAACGTTGGTCACGGTCCCCTCGAGGATCATGCCCTTCTGGAGATGCTTGATCTCCTCGACACCCTCCTTGAACACCGCGGCCTTGAACGCCGGACGCGGATCGCGGCCGGGCTTCTCGAGCTCGCGCAGGATGTCGGTGACGGTCGGCAGACCAAAGGTCTCGTCGACGAAATCTTTCGGCTTCAGCGTACGCACGATCTCGCTGCTGCCGATCAGCGCCTTGATGTCACTCTTGGTGGCGCTGAGAATCCGGCGCACCACGGGATAGGCTTCCGGATGCACGCCGGACGCATCGAGCGGGTCCTCGCCGCCGAGGATGCGCAGGAAGCCGGCGCATTGCTCGAACGCCTTCGGGCCGAGCCGCGGCACGTCCTTCAGCGCCTTGCGCGACTTGAACGGGCCGTTGGCGTCGCGGTGGGCCACGATGCTCGAGGCCAGGCCGGAGCCGACACCCGACACGCGGGCCAGAAGTGGCGCCGAGGCGGTGTTGACGTCGACGCCGACCGCGTTCACGCAGTCCTCGACCACGGCATCGAGCGACTTGGCGAGCTTGGCCTGGCCGAGGTCGTGCTGGTACTGGCCGACGCCGATCGCCTTGGGCTCGATCTTGACGAGCTCGGCGAGCGGGTCCTGGAGACGGCGGGCGATCGAGACTGCGCCTCGCAGGGTGACGTCGAGACCCGGCAACTCCTCCGAGGCGAAGGCCGAGGCCGAATAGACCGACGCGCCGGCTTCCGACACCACGATCTTGGTCATCTTCAGCTCGGCCAGGCCCTTGACGAGATCGCCTGCGAGCTTGTCGGTTTCGCGCGAGGCGGTGCCGTTGCCGATCGCGATCAGCTCGACACGATGCTTCAGCGCAAGCTTGCCGAGGATCGCAAGCGCCTCGTTCCACTGCCGCTGCGGCTCGTGCGGATAGATCACGGCAGTATCGACCACCTTGCCGGTCGCGTCGGTGACGGCGACCTTGACGCCGGTGCGGTAGCCCGGATCGAGGCCCATGGTGACACGGGTGCCGGCGGGTGCCGCGAGCAGCAGGTCGCGCAAATTGGAAGCGAACACGCGCACGGCCTCGGTCTCGGCGGCATTCCACAGCCGCATGCGCAGGTCGATGTTGAGATGCACCTGGATCTTGGTGCGCCAGGCCCAGCGCACGGTGTCGATCAGCCAGCGGTCGCCGGCGCGCTTGAGGTCGGCGATGCCGAACCGCTTCATGATCTTCAATTCATAAGCGCTCGGCACGCCCGGCGGCGACGCTTCGGCTTCGGCCTGCATCTGAAGGTCGAGGATTTCCTCCTTCTCGCCGCGGAACATCGCGAGGATGCGGTGCGACGGGAGCTTCGTCAGCGGCTCGGAGAACTCGAAATAGTCGGCGAACTTTTCGCCCTCGGTCTTCTTGCCCTCGCGCACCTTGGAGGCCATGCGCGCGTTGGTCCACATCTCTTCGCGCAAAGCACCGATCAGGTCGGCGTCTTCGTCGAAGCGCTCGACCAGGATGGCGCGGGCGCCATCGAGCGCGGCAGCGGCATCGGCAACGCCCTTCTCGGCGTTGATGAAAGTTTCGGCCACGACCTTCGGATCGTTGCCCGGCTCTGCCATCAGCTGATTGGCCAGCGGCTCGAGACCGGCTTCCTTGGCGATCTCGGCCTTGGTGCGGCGCTTCGGCTTGAACGGCAGATAGATGTCTTCCAGGCGCGCCTTGCTGTCGGCGGCGAGAATGGAGGCTTCCAGCGCCGCATCGAGCTTGCCCTGCTCGCGGACCGATTCGAGGATGGCTTTGCGGCGGTCTTCGAGCTCGCGCAGATAGCCCAGGCGCTCCTCCAGGGTGCGCAATTGCGCGTCGTCGAGCGCACCGGTCGCTTCCTTGCGGTAGCGGGCGATGAAGGGAACCGTGGCGCCGCCGTCGAGCAACGTCACCGTCGCCTCGACCTGCTCCGCCCGTACCCCAAGCTCCTGCGCAATTTTCTGGTTGATATTTGCCACGCGAGAATCCCTCTATCCAAGCACGCGACGCGGGGGCGAACCACCGGCAGCGGGACGCCGCTTATGGACCAACCGAGGTTGATTCATCAAGGTGCGGCGCGCAACCGTCGACAGAGGATTTTTTTGTTGAACCGGATGCGATCTCGCCACATTCGTGGGTGCCTGCACCCCCGCTTGTGCCTTGACATGCGCCTCCGTTCCACGGCTGGTTCATCCGCCGGACCACCGAACTCCACACGAGGACTGCAATGCGGACAGCATCGGTCGGCGTCTTCAGGGTCGCCACCAAGGGCCCCGGCGACGTCTCCGGCCTCATGGCCATGATCGGCTCCGGCGCGATCGACCCGACAACGATTTTGGCCATCCTCGGCAAGACCGAAGGCAATGGCGGCGTCAACGATTTTACGCGGGAATATGCCGTTGCTGCGTTGTGCACCGCGCTGGCGCCAGAACTCGGCCTTTCGCCAGAGGCGGTCGAGCAGCGCATCGCCTTCGTGATATCGGGCGGCACCGAAGGCGTGCTCAGCCCGCATATCACGGTGTTCACGCGGCGCCAGGCTGAGCGCCCGGCAGGCATGTCCGGCAAGCGCTTGAGCATCGGCATGGCGCACACGCGGGACTTCCTCCCCGAAGAGATCGGCCGCTCCGCACAGATCATGGAAACGGCCAAGGCGGTGACTGCCGCGATGGCGGATGCCGGCATCACCGATCCCGCCGACGTCCATTTCGTGCAGATCAAATGCCCGCTGCTCACCAGCGACCGCGTCGAAACAGCAAACGCGCGCGGCAACAAGACGGCCACGACCAGCGCCTACAGCTCAATGGCCTATTCGCGCGGCGCCTCCGCGCTTGGGGTCGCGGTCGCGCTCGACGAGATCGCTTCCGATGTTGGCGACGACGACGTGCTGCGGCGCTACGATCTGTTCTCGTCGGTTGCGTCCACCTCGTCCGGGATCGAGCTGATGCACAACGTCATCATCGTGCTCGGCAACTCGGCGTCTTCAGCAGGCGAGTTCGAGATCGGCCACGCCGTGATGAACGATGCGATCGATGCCCCGGCGGTGGTGTCGGCGTTGAACAGCGTCGGGCTTGGTGTTGGCCTTGGTGTTGGGCTTGGCGTCGCGCCGCTAGCCACCGAGGGCCGCGAGCTCGTCAACATCTTCGCCAAGGCCGAGGCCTCGCCTGATGGCAGCGTGCGCGGCTTCCGCCACACCATGCTCGAAGATACCGACATCAGCTCGACGCGCCACGCCCGCGCGGCCGTCGGCGGCCTGATCGCCGGCCTCGCCGGCACCGGCGCGGTCTATGTCTCCGGTGGTGCCGAGCATCAGGGGCCGGCGGGCGGCGGCCCGGTTGCGGTGATCGCAAGGCTGTCTTAATGACGCGGCGACCTCTCCGCCCGGCGCAACCCTGCCCTTCGCGCCGGCTCAGTTGATTCACGCGGGCCCTTGCGAAAAAGGTGACGCCGCTACCCACGGGGATTTTGACTTCATGACTTTGCCGATGAGCTGGAACGAATGGGCGCAGCACGATGGCGTCGGACTGGCAGCGCGCGTCCGCAAGGGCGAGCTGACGGCGAAGGAACTGGCGCGCCAGGCCGCCGCGGGCGTGGCCAAGGTCAATCCGGCACTGTCGGGCGTGGTCGAGCTGTTCGAGGACGTGATCGCCGATCCGGCCAAGGACGGAGCCAATCTTGCCGGCCCGTTCGCCGGCCTGCCCTTCCTGATGAAGGACCTCGGACCGACCATGAAGGGCCGGCTGCAGGAGATGGGCTCGCTGCTGATGCGCGGCAATCGCGCCGCGGCCGATACGTTCCTCACCGGTAAATTCCGTCAGGCAGGCCTCAACCTGATCGGACGCACCACGACGCCGGAATTCGGCGTGTGCAGCTCGGCCGACAATCCCGCCGTCTACGTGACGCGCAATCCCTGGAATACCGACTACACCACCTGCGGCTCGTCCGCGGGCAGCGCGGCGATGGTCGCGGCCGGCGTCGTCCCGATCGCGCATGCGACCGACGGCGGCGGCTCGATCCGCATTCCCGCCGGCGTCAACGGCAATATCGGGCTGAAGGTGTCGCGCGGCGTGTTCTCGCTGGCCCCGCACATGTCCGACCTCACCGGTCTCGTCTCGATCCAGGGCTGCCAGTCGCGCTCGGTGCGCGACACCGCTGCCTTCGTCGATCACGCGCGCGGGCCTGCGCCCGGCGAGTTCATGCCGTTCTGGACCACGGCGCAGCCCTATTCCGAGATGATCAAGCGCGACCCGTCAAAGCTTCGCATCGCGCTGTCGCACACCTGGGGCGACTACACTGCGACGCCGGAGATCGCCGCCGAGCTGGAGAAAACCGGCCGCTTCCTTGAAGGCCTCGGCCATCACGTCGAATACGCGCTGCCCGAACTCGACTTCCGCGCCGCGTTCGCGGCGCAGACCACCTGCTACATCAGCAATTTTGCCGTGGTGATCTCCAACATGCTCGCCGCACGCGGGATGGAAAAGCCACCGGAAGATCTGATCGAGCCCATGAACATCAGGATCTGGGAAGCCGGTCGGCACACGAGCTTCGCCGAGCGGGCGAAGATGCAAGGCGTGTTCAACACCACGTCACGCGGCTTCGGCGCGTTCTTCGAGCAGTGGGACGTGATCCTGACGCCGATCACCGCGTTGCCGACGCCGAAGGTCGGCACCAGGGAATATCTCACCATCTCCGAAAATCCTGACGTCCTCGACTGGTTCGGCAATCTCTGGCGCTTCTTCGCCTTCACGCCGCTCGCCAATCTCTGCGGCATGCCGGCGATCTCGATGCCGATGGCAGAGCAAGACCACGGCCTGCCGCTCGGCATCCAGGCCATCGCCAAGCAGGCCAATGACGGCCTGCTCCTGCAGCTCGCCGCCCAGATCGAGCGCGCGCTCGACGGCAAGTGGAACGGCGGCAAGAAGCCGAAGGTGCATGTGGGCTGAGAGATTGCGATCGCATTCAAAAGCGATCGCCCGCGATCTCAATTCTTCACCGTCGGGATCACCTCCGCCGGCTGCTGCTGACCCTGCCTGTACATCGCCAGCGCCTTGTCGAGGGCCTCGCGCAGCGCCAGCGCTGCGGCCACGCTGCAACGCAAGTGCGCGGTCTGGACCACGTCGACCCTGACGGCGGCACCGACCGGCATCAGCAGGTTCGCGGCGAGCTCGATCTGGATCGCGCCGTTGTGGTGTCCGAAGCAGGATGCGCCGTCGAAATAGATGATCGGTGCCCGTTCCGAGCTGGAGCTCGAAATGGTCACGGGCCCCTGATTGGTGGCGGGTGTTTCGGGGTCGGCCATGGGCACTCCTTAGGGCTAGTCGACGGACGAAGCGCCCACCATCGTTGCTTCGGCACACCATGTCGAGGCCAAACCGGCCCAGGCAGACCAGCCTGCGAACCTGCCTGATGAGCCCCTTTCGGGGTTTTGCGCGGCGCCCGACCTGGTCTAGAACGTCGTCATGTCCACTTCACCCACCACGCTGCCGTTCGAGGATCTCGCCGAGGCGATCAAGGGCCGCCGCTCCGACTACGGCCATATCAGCGGGCTCCAGCTCGACCGCTTCGCCCCCGCCGAGGCCTGGTCCAGCCTGCCCTATCGTCCGGTCTTCGTCGGCGACACCGAGACCGGCGTGCTGCATGGCGGCGTCGTCACCGCGATGCTGGACGAGAGCTGCGGCATGGCGGTGCAACTTGCGCTCGACGGCACGCGCGCGATCGCAACCCTGGATCTGCGCATCGATTATCAGAAGCCGGCGACACCGGGCCTCGACATCAAGGCGCATTCGGTCTGCTACCGCACCACGCGCTCGATCGCCTTCGTGCGCTCCACCGCCTATCAGGACTCCGAGGACGATCCGGTTGCAACCGCGACCGCCTGCTTCATGATCGGCGCCAATCGCACCAACATGCTCGCGGACCGCAGGATGGACTCGCGCAGCATCCCGACGCTGGAGGCGCCCGACGATCCGGACGGCCCGTTCGCCAACAGCCCGTTCGCGCGCTGCCTCGGCATTCGCGTCAATAACGACGGCACGCTGACGATGCCGTTCTCGCCGCAGATCATCGGCAATCCGATCCTGCCCGCGATCCATGGCGGCATGACCGGTGCTTTCCTCGAGACCTCCGCGATCCTCGGCGTGAGGCGCGAGCTCGGCATCGCCGCGCTGCCCAAGCCGATCGGACTCACCGTCAACTATCTGCGTTCCGGACGCGCCCTCGATACCGTCGCCAATGTCTCGATCGTGAAACAGGGCCGGCGTATCGTCGCCTTCGAGGCGCGGGCCTGGCAGGACGATGCGAACAAGCCGATCGCCACCGCTTTCGGCCATTTCATGCTGCGGCCAACGCCCGGAAGTGACGAGGAATAGGCGTATTTTCCCTTGACGACCGGAGTTCCGGCCACAACGATAGCGCGGTTCCTGCGAGAGGTATTGGATTGCGGCATCCGCTCGACATCATCGCCATGTTCGCCGCGCTCTGGCTGCTGGCGTCGATGGTGCTCGACGCGCTGACGCCGAAGGAGCTGACCGCGGTGATGATCGGCATCGCGATCGGGCCCGCCATCGTCATCACCGCCGTGTTCTATTATTTGCGCTGCCCGCGCACCGATTTCGCGGTGATGTTCGCAGCGCTCTGGCTGATCTCCGATATCGCCATTGCATTCATCTCGCCGACGCAGCTGCCGTATTTCCTGATCGCACTCGGCTTCGTGCCGGCCCTGCTGATCGGCATCGTGCTGCACTGGCAGCGCTTCCAGCACCGCCACGAGCGGCTGCCCGCGCCTTCGGTGAAGCGGGGCTAGCGCGGTAGCAGATTTGTTTTAGCGAGATCCAGCACCTCGTCGCCGCGCCCGTTCATCACGGCGCGCAACACCCAGAGGCTGAAACCCTTGATCTGCTCGGGCGTGATGGTCGGCGGCATCGACAGCTCCTGCTTCGCCGTGACGACGTCGAGCAGCGCGGGTCCGTCATGCGCCAGCATCTCCTTCACGGCGCCCGGAAGCTCGCCGGGGTCCTCGACGCGTTTGGCGAAAATGCCCATCGCGCGCGCCATCGCCGCGAAATCAGGATTCTCAAGATCGACATTGGTGTCGACGAACCCGGCCGCCTTCATCTCCAGCGCAACGAAGCCGAGCACGCCGTTGTTGAAGACCACGATTTTCACCGGCAGCTTCATCTGGGTCAGCGTGATCAGGTCACCCATCAGCATGGTGAAGCCGCCGTCACCGGAAAGCGAGATGATCTGGCGGCCGGGCTGCGAGGCCTGCGCGCCGATCGCCTGCGGCATCGCGTTGGCCATCGAGCCGTGCACGAACGAGCCGATCAGCCGGCGGCGGCCGTTCATGTCGAGATAGCGCGCGGCCCACACCGTGGGCGTGCCGACATCGGCGGTGAAGACGGCGTCGTCGGAGGCATGGTCGCTGATGACTTTTGCCAGATATTGCGGATGGATCGGTTTGCTGCCCGGTGTCCCCTTCGCAAGCGAGTCGAGCCCTTCGCGCGCCTTCTTGTAATGCGCGATGGCGTCGTCGAGATGCCTCCGCTGGGTCTTGGTCTTGAGCAGCGGCAGCAGCGCCTCGATGGTCAGCTTGACGTCGCCGACGAGGCCGAGATCGATCTTGCAGCGCCGTCCCAGATTTTCCGGGCGGATGTCGATCTGCGCGACCTGCGCATCGGTGGGGAAGAACTGCTTGTAAGGGAAATCGGTGCCGAGCATCACCAGCGCGTCGCAGGCGTGCATGGCGGCATAGCCTGAGGAGAAACCGATGAAGCCGGTCATGCCGACGTCGTAGGGGTTATCGTACTCGACATGCTCCTTGCCGCCGAGCGCATGCACGATCGGGCTCTTCAGTGCTTCGGCCAGCTGCATCAGCGGCGCATGCGCGCCGGCGCAGCCGCGGCCACAGAACAGGGTGATGCGCTCGGCGCCGTTCAGGAGGTCCGCGAGCGCCTTCAGCTCGTCGGCCTGCGGCACAACCTTCGGCGCCGACAGCGCGAGCCCGCGCGTCGTCGACAGCGCGCGCTTGGGCGGGCTGCGGAACGCGATGTCGCCGGGCATCGCGATAACCGCGACGCCGCGCAGGCCGACCGCCGCACGAATGGCGTTCTCGATCACGTAAGGCAGCTGGCTCGCATCCGACACCAGCTCGCAATAATGGCTGCACTCCCTGAACAGGTTTTGCGGATGGGTTTCCTGGAAATAGCCGCCGCCGATCTCCGCCGAGGGGATCTGCGCGGCGATCGCGAGCACGGGAACACGGCTGCGATGCGCGTCGAACAGCCCGTTGATCAGATGCAGATTGCCCGGGCCGCAGGAGCCTGCGCACACCGCAAGGCTTCCGGTCATCTCGGCTTCGCCGGCAGCCGCGAAGGCCGCCACCTCCTCGTGGCGGACATGAATCCATTCGATGGTGCCGCGGCGGCGCAGCGCCTCGGTGAGACCGTTCAGACTGTCGCCGACGATGCCGTAGATGCGCTTGACGCCGGCCTGCTCGAGCGTTGCCACGAACAGATCGGCTACGTTGTTGATCGCCATGTCGGTCTCCTGATCTCGCTGGTGCAGCAAGATAGGATAAAGCGCGGCTATGACGGGATCACGGCTTGTTTATTGCTGGGTCAGTCTTTCACAATCGCCCGATCATAGGCCGCGATTGTCACCTTTGCGCGAGCGGCGACATCGGCGGCCGTCATGCCGGGCTTGTAGAGGCTGGAGCCGAGCCCGAACGCGGTCACGCCGCCCTTCATGTACTCGGCAAAATTCTGGTCGGAGACGCCGCCGACGGCGGCGATCATCACGCCCGCCGGCAGCACGGCGCGGATCGCGGCAATACCGGACGCACCGAGCACGCTGGCCGGAAAGAATTTCAGGCCCGATGCTCCGGAGCGCGCCGCGAGCAGCGCCTCGGTCGGCGAGAACACGCCCGGCAACGTCACCATGGCGTACTGATGTGCACGCGTGAGCACCTGCGTATCCACATTCGGCGAGACCATCAACTTGCCGCCGACGTCATTGAGACGATCGACATCTGCGGCGGTCAAGACCGTGCCGGCGCCGATCAGGACGCTGGCCGGCGCGAGCTTCGCGGCAATCGCGATCGAGCGGAACGGCTCCGGTGAATTCAGGGGGATCTCGATCGCGGTCATGCCGGCCTCGATCAGCACGCCGACGATCGCCTCGGTCTCCTCGGGCTTCACACCACGCAGGATCGCGACCAGCGGACGCTTCATCGGCGGAAAGGGAACGCTCATCTCAAGATTCCTCTCATTTCGTCCAGATCGCGGCAGCGGCCATCGACAGGCCGCGGCGAACGGCTTCATCGGCATCGATCGGCTGCACGGTGACCGACAGCGCATCGAAGGCCAGCCGGTACAGCATCGCGAGCCGCCCGGAGGCAATCAGCGTGATGCCCGCTTTCGGCACCGTGCCGGAGAGCCCTGCCGCCAGCTCGACGCCGATCAACGTGCCCGACAGCGTCTCGCGCGCGGCGGCCGGCGTGCCGCCGAACAGGAGCTGCCGCGACCGCGCTGTGAACAAAAGGTTGGCCGCGAAGGCCGGCGCTTCATACGCGGCTTTCACGGCCGCCTTGAAGCTCGCGACATCCTCGGCGTCATCGGCACCGGCGACCGCGAGTGACAAGATCGTCTCGCGCGAGACCACGCTGAAGAGCTCGCCGGTCATGAAGGTGGAGAAATGCACGACCGTGCCGTCCTTCACGCGCACCCATTTCGAATGCGTGCCGGGCATGCAGACCAGCGCTTCGCCAGGGGCCCCGAGACCGAGTGCACCGAGCAGCTGCGTCTCCTCGCCGCGCATCACGTCCGGCGCCCTGGTATCGCGCTGCGCGATCCCGGGCAGGATGCGAATATCGCGCGTCTCGCCGGGCACAAGCGCGGCCTGCTTCAGCACGGCAGAGAGCGGCGCAGGTGTGTCAACATAGCCGGCCTCGACCCAGCCGGTCTTGGCGCCGGCCATACCGCAGACAAGCACCGGCAGCTGGGCCGGGGCCTCGACAGCTGTGAGATGCGACTGCAGCACGCCGGCAAAGCCGGCCTTGGCCGCGGCCAGCATGCCCTCATCGCTGCGACGTTCAGCCAGCACCTTGCCGGCACGGTCGATCAGCCAGAGGCGGAAGCTACTGGTGCCCCAGTCCACCGCGACATAGGCGGGTTCGGTCATCTCAACACGTATCCTTAGTCTCACGGCCAAGACGCCGTCTCGCGACAATGAGACGACGGCGCGCAAATCCGCCCCGGGATATCGGCTATTGCCGCCTCAAACCAGCGATTTTTCGCGGGTCTGAGGCGCTCGCCGCGCTGGCACACCGCTTGCGATGCGGTGGCACACCGCTTGCTAAAGCTGTCCTGTTCAAGTCCGGGAACGCGCAACAAGACGCGTCAACATCAGATGAGGAAACCCATGGAGATCGGCTATTTCACGATGCCTTCGCACCCGCCGGAGTGCGGCTTGAAGGAAGGAAACGACTGGGACCTGCAAGTCATGCGCTGGCTCGATGAGCTCGGCTATCAGGAGGCCTGGGTCGGCGAGCACCACACCGCGCCCTGGGAACCCAATCCCACGCCGGACCTCCTGATCGCGCAGGCGCTGATGCAGACCAAGAATATCCGCATCGGGCCGGGCGGCTTCCTGCTGCCCTATCACCATCCGGCCGAGCTCGCCAACCGCGTCGCAATGCTCGACCATCTCTCCGAGGGTCGACTCAATTTCGGCGTCGCCGCTAGCGGCCTGCCGAGCGACTGGGCGATGTTCAACGTCGACGGCATGAGCGGACAGAACCGCGACATGACCCGCGAGGCGCTGGAGATCATCCTGAAGCTGTGGTCCGATCCCGCGCCCTTCACCTACAAGGGCAAGTTCTGGACGGTGACCAAGCCGGACACGATGTTCGACTTCCTCAAGCCCCACATCAAGCCGCTCCAGGCCCCGCATCCGCCGATCGGCGTTGCCGGGCTCTCTAAGAACTCGGACACGCTGAAGCTCGCCGGCGAGCGCGGCTTCATTCCAATGAGCCTCAACCTCAACCCTGCCTATGTCGGCAGCCATTGGGACTCGGTCGAGATCGGCGCCGCCAAGACCGGACGCAAGCCGAACCGGGCGGACTGGCGCCTCGTACGCGAGGTGTTCGTCGCCGACACCGACGAAGAGGCGTGGAAGCTCTCGACCGGTGACATGATGGGCCGGATGATGGGCGAGTACTTCCTGCCCCTGCTCGGCCATTTCGGCTTCAAGGACTATCTGAAGCACGCGCCCGACGTGCCCGACAGCGACGTCACCGTCGAATATTGCGCCAAGCGGAACTGGATCGTCGGCTCACCCGCAACCGTCGCCGAGAAGATCGAGAAGATCTACGACGAGGTCGGCGGCTTCGGCGTGCTATTGGTGTTCGGCTTCGACTACAAGCACAAGCCGGAGGCCTGGCGCCATTCGCTCTCGCTGCTCAGCAAAGAGGTGATGCCGCGCCTGAAGCATCTCGGCTCCGCGAAGAAGGCCGCTTGACGCGCGGCGGGTGCGGCGCAATCGTGTCGCACCCGCCCCGTTTCGGAGATTTCGGCGTGAGCGTCGACGCAAAGGATTTCAAACTGGCAATGCGCCAATGCGCCGGCGCGGTTGCGCTGGTCACGGTTGGCGCCGAGCACGGCAAGCGCACCGGGCTGACTGTGACATCAGCCTGCTCGCTATCGGACAATCCGCCGTCCCTGATCGTCTGCGTCAACCGTAACGCCAGCGCACATGCGCGAATCCGCGAGGAAGGCGCCTTCGCGATCAACTTCTTGCACGAGGACCACGCCGTGCTCGCGCTCACCTTCAGCGGCCAGAAGGGCGTCAACGGCGACGACCGATTTGCGTTCGGGCAATGGACGCGCGGGGTGACCGGCGCACCGGTGCTGACGGATGCGGTCGCCGCATTCGACTGCGTGCTGGCGCAGGAATTCGAGACCAAGACGCATTCGATCTTCGTCGGCGAGGTGCGTGGCGTCACGCATTCCGACGAGGCCGCGCCGCTGGTGTATCTGCGCAGCAGCTTCCACGTCCCTCACGAAATCCGCGGCACCGTTTCAGTCGGCGACCTCGATTCGCGGCATCTGAGCTGGAGCGATTTTTCGTAAGCTTCTCGCTTGCTGTTTTCCCTTCTCCCCTTGTGGGAGAAGGTGGCGCGAAGCGCCGGATGAGGGGTATGTCTCCGCAAACTCGAAAGGGAGTAATCGCGGAGGCAGACCCCTCACCCGTCTCGCCGCTACGCGGCGATCCACCCTCTCCCACAAGGGGAGAGAGGAAGAAAGAACGCCGCATGCGACTGAACGCTACTGCGCCGTCTCGATCTTCAACTGCTTGATCTTGCGGTACAGGGTGGCGCGGCTCAGCTTCAGCGCGCGGGCAGCTTCCGTCACGCGGCCGCCATGCTTGCGTAGCGCCTCGACGATCGTCGCGCGCTCGGCCGTTGCGAGATCGGGCTCTGCCGTCCACCCACCGAACGGAGGCAGATCGAGATCGGCATCCATGATGACGCCGTCCTCCGCGGTGCAGCCGGCAAGCCGCAGCACGTGGCGCAGCTGGCGCATGTTGCCGGGATAGGGATAGGCCGAGAGCAACGCCCAGGCCTCGTCCGACAGGCGGCAATCCGGCGCCTCCTCGCGCGCGATCTGGCGGATGATATCGTCTCTGTCGGCGCGCTCGCGCAACGCCGGCAGTCGCACGTCCATGCCGCGCAGCCGGAAGTAGAGATCGGCGCGGAAGGCGCCCTCCTCCGCCATGCGGCCGAGGTCGCGATGGGTCGCGCTGATCAGGCGGATGTCGACCGGCACCGGCTTGAGCGCGCCGAGCGGCCAGACCTCGCGGTTTTCGAGCACGCGCAAGAGGCGCGTCTGCAGCGCGATCGGCATGTCGCCGATCTCGTCGAGAAACAGCGTGCCGCCGTCGGCCTGCACGATCAGACCCTTCGAGCCGTCGCGGCGCGCGCCGGTGAAGGCGCCGGCCTCATAGCCGAACAGCTCGGCGTCGATCAGGCTCTCCGGCATCGCCGCACAGTTCAGCGCGACATAATGGTTGCGGGCGCGGTTGCTCGCCGCGTGAATGGCGCGCGCGAACACATCCTTGCCGACGCCGGTCTCGCCATGCAGCAGCACCGGCAGATTGTGGTCGCCGATGCTTCTCAGCCGTTTGACGCTTTTGATCAGGCCGGGATCGCGACCTGCGAGCCGATGCAGCGAATTGAAACGATCGACGGGAACGTCACGACGCTGAGTGGACGGCCTCGCCCGCAGCGGCGGCGCGACATGTCCCTGCCCGAGCGCGCTGCCGTCGGCGCGGCGCAGTTCGACGACCTCGTCCGCACCACGCGCCGCGTGATGATCGAACTTGATATAGCGCGACAGATCGATGCCCGATGCGATCAAGCCGTCTGTGAGGCCCAGCAGCGCGCGCGCCGAACGGCAGGCGCCGACGATGCGGCGATCGTCGTCATAGGCAAGCAGGCCGCTGCCGCCGTCGCCCGGCACGGTGGCGATCCAGGCGTTGTGGAAATGGCCGCGGAAGATCGCGCCCTCCATCCGCCGCGTCGCCTCCATCGTCACCGCGAGCGCGAGCTGATGCCCGGCGCGTTCGAGATCCTCGCGGCACGAGGTGATGTTCACGGCACCGGCGAGCCGGCCGGCCTGATCGAACAGTGGCGCCACGGCGCAGGAGAACATGTGCCACTGCGCGCGAAAATGCTCGTCGCGATGCACCAGGATGGGCTTCTCTTCGGCAAGCGCAGTGCCGAGCCCGTTGGTGCCCTCGAAGGTCTCGGCGAAATTCGAGCCGGTGTAGATCTTCCAGTCCAGAAACATCTTTGCGTCGGCTTCGGCCGGCAGGCGGCTGAACAGCATGGTCGCGTTCACGTCAGCGAGATTGACGCAGTAGCCGGCGTCGCGCAGCACGCGGGCGAGATCGTCGAGCTCGGGGGTCACGAGCCTGATCGTCTCCTCCATGGGCCCGGCGACGTGGCGAATCTCGGCTTCGGTGAGCGTCTGCGGCGGGCCCTGGCGGGCGGGGTCGAGCTTGTGGCTCACCAGGCAGCGCCGCCAGGAATTGGCGATGCGCGAAGAGGCATCGACGTCGGCCACGTGATTGGCGACGGACAAGACACGGGCGACATGGTTCGAGGCCGAAAGGCTGGCCATCGCGGACGTCTCCACCCTGCATTATTGTGCAAAGTCTGGCAGCACAGGCGGGGATGTCAATCGGGAACCGGGACGCAGCTATTGCTGCACTGCGCTCACCACGTATCGATGCAGGGTCGCTTCTTCTTCGTCCTCGCGGGCGGCCTCGGCACCGAGCGCACGCCCGCCATGATCCAGCGCCGCGTCTCGGCGGGGTCGATGACGTTGTCGATCTCGAACACCGAGGCGATCGAGACCGCCTTGCCGTTGGCATAGAGCTCGGCGACCTTGTTCCGATAATAGGTCTCGCGCTCCTCGGGGTCGGCGATCGCCTCCATCTCCTTGCGGAAGCCGAGGCGGACATACCCCTCCAGGCCCATGCCGCCGAATTCGCCGGTCGGCCAGGCCGCGGTGAAGAAGGAGGCGTGGAAGCCGCCGCCGATCATCGACTGCGCGCCGAGACCATAGCCCTTGCGCAGCACGATGCCGAACAGCGGTACGGTAAGGCTCGCGCCGGTGACGAACATGCGCGAGACGTGGCGCACGATCGCGGTCTTCTCGGCCTCCGGACCGACCATGAAGCCGGGCGTATCGCAGAGCGAGACGATCGGCAGATCGAAGGCGTCGCAGAGCTGGAGGAAGCGCGCGGCCTTGTCGCCGGCGTCGGCATCGATCGCGCCGCCGAGATGGCGCGGATTGTTGGCGATCAGTCCGAACGGCTTGCCCTCGATGCGGATCAGCGCGGTGATCATGCCAACGCCGTAGTCGCGGCGCAACTCCAGCACGGAATCCTTGTCCGCGACGAGATCGATGACGCTGCGGATATCGTAGACCCGCAGGCGGTTCTCCGGGATGGCGCGGCGAAGCAGGCGCTGGTCGGCCGCTTGCCACTCCGTCACCGCACCCTGGAAGTAGGACAGGTATTTTTGAGCCACCCGCGTCGCCTCCTCCTCGTCCTCGACCAGGATGTCGATGACGCCATTCGGCGACTGGAACGTAACAGGGCCGACCTCGGCCGGATGATAGACGCCGAGACCGCCGCCTTCGATCATCGCCGGACCGCCCATGCCGATCGAGGCGTTCCTGGTAGCGATGATGACATCGCAGCAGCCGAGCATCGCGGCGTTGCCGGCAAAGCAGTAGCCGGAGACCACGCCGATAACCGGCACGAGGCCGGAGAGCCGTGCGAACTGCACGAAGGACGGGCCGTCGAGGCCGGTCATGCCGAGTCGGTCGGTGTCGCCGGGCCGGCCGCCGCCGCCTTCGGCGTAAAACACCAAGGGCACACGCCAGTCTTCCGCCAGCGTCAGCATGCGGTCGATCTTCTTGTGGTTCATGTGGCCCTGCGTGCCCGCGAGCACGGTGTAGTCGTAGGCCACGACGATGCAGCGGCCGCCCTCGGCGCCGAACTTCTCGGCATTCACCGTCGCAACACCCATCACGAGGCCGTCGGCCGGTGTGCTCTTGATGAGATCGTCGAGCTTGCGGCGGCGTCGCTGCGCTGCGATCGCAAGGCTGCCATATTCCATGAACGAGCCGTCGTCGACGAGCTGCGCGACGTTCTCGCGCGCTGTGCGCTGGTTGGTGTTGCGGCGGCGCTCGACCGAGGCCGGCCGGTTCGCATCGAGCGTATTGGCCTGGCGCGCGATCATCTCGGCGAGATCAGGGCGGATGTGGTCGAGATCGACATCGGCCTCCGCTGCCGACGCATCGGCCGCGACGTCGAGCGGCTCCAGATACATGATTGGTTCGCCATGCATCAGGGTCACGCCATCGCCGGCGACGAGCTTCATGACGCGGCCGCCCTGCTCGGCCATGACCAGATGCTCCATCTTCATGGATTCGATCACGGCGAGCTGCTGGCCCGGGCGCACGATCTCGCCTTCCTTCACCTGGATGATGACGATGGTTCCCTGCAAGGGCGCAGCGACCATCACCGCGCCTTCGGGCACGATCTGCGCGACGTGCGTCTCCGCGCCATGGCCGCTTCGCTCGGTCGCGGCAAAATAGAGCGGCTTTGCCGCGCCATCGGCCGCCTCGACCAGCTTTGCGATGTTGCGATCGATGAAATCGGTCGCGATGCGGTTAGTCCTGAAATCGGGATGTGCGAGCACGGCTTGGAGGAAGGCGATGTTGGTCACGACGCCGTCGATCCTGAACTCGCGCAAGGCGCGCGAGGCTTTTGCCACGACGTCGTGCCAGGCTTCGCCCGGCGTGTGCACGATGACCTTGGCCAGCAGGGAGTCGAACGCCGCGCTGGTTTTATAGCCGGCATAACCAAAACTATCGACGCGGACGCCGGGCCCCGACGGCGGCTCGAACACGGCGAGCACGCCGCCGGTCGGATGCGTCGCCCCCAGCTCGTCCAGCGTCTCCATGTTGACGCGGAGCTGCATGGCATAGCCACGCGGCTTTGGGATGGCGCCCTGTGCCAGATCAAGGGATGCCAATGTTGCGCCGGCGGCGACCGCGAGCTGGGCGCGGACGAGGTCGAGGCCGAGCACTTCCTCCGTCACGGTATGCTCGACCTGAAGCCGCGGATTGGCCTCGATGAAGGCAAAGCTGTCCTCGGCCGTGCCGTCGACCAGGAACTCGAAGGTGCCGAGATTGTCGTAAGACGCAGCGGTCGCGAGCTGCTTCGCAGCTTCGATGATGCGGCCGCGCAAGGCGTCACTGAGCGACGGGCTCGGCGCCACCTCGATCAGCTTCTGGTGCCTGCGCTGGATGGTGCATTCGCGCTCCCAGAGATGGGAGATCGCGCCGTGGCGATCGCCGATGATCTGCACCTCGATGTGGCGGGCCTGGCGGATCAGGCGCTCGGCATAGACGCCGTCGAACCCGAACGCCGCCTTGGCCTCGGATTGGCAGCGCGCATAGGCTTCCGCGAGATCGGCGGCATTCTCCACGACGCGCATGCCGCGGCCGCCGCCACCGGCCATCGCCTTGATCACGATCGCCGCGCCCTTGCCGAGGGATTCGAAGAATGCCGTGATCTCCTCCAGCGACGAGGGCCCGCTGGTGCCGGCGATGATCGGCACGCCGCAACGCTTCGCCAGTTGCCGCGCCGCGACCTTGTCGCCGAACAGTTCAAGCGCGGCCGGCTTCGGCCCGACGAAGGCGATGCCCGCATCCGCGCAGGCCTTGGCGAACGCGGCATTCTCGCTGAGGAAGCCATAACCGGGATGCACCGCGTCGCAGCCGGCGCTCTTCGCCGCCTTCACCGCCGCTTCGATATCGAGATAGGCCCGTGCGCCGCGGCCGGGGATTTCGACCGCCCCGTCGGCAACACGCGCGTGCAGCGACAGCGCGTCATCGGCCGGATGGATCGCGACCGTCGCGATGCCGGCATCGGCCGCCGCGCGCGCGATGCGGATGGCGATCTCGCCACGGTTGGCGATCAGGAGTTTCTTGAACGACATGCGGCGTCTCCATGCCCGCGGGCCGAGGCGCGGGTCGGCAGGTTCGATGATCCTGCTTCTTCACTTTAACCGCGCTCGTCAAGGGCGAGAACGCCCGTCGCAATAGCCGGTCCCGCGGGCCGGAATATCAGTTGCCGGCGCGCGCGGCGACGAGGCGCATAATCCGCGCCACGGCAGATAGTATGAGCGCGATGTCAGGCGGCCCGCACGCCCGCAACGAAGGTGCTGACCTCGTTCTCCAGTGATTGCAGCTTCTGCGACAGCCGGCCGCTCGATTGCAGCACGAGGCCCGCGGCCTGGCCCGTTTCCGCCGTGGCGTCGGTGACACCGGAGATGTTCTGCGAGACCTGGTCGGTGCCGGACGCCGCCTCCTGCACACTGTGGGCGATCGCCTGCGTCGCGGCGCCCTGCTCCTCGACCGCGGCGGCGATCGACGAGGAGATCTCGTTGACCTCCATGATGGTCTTGCGGATGCTCTCGATGTTGCCGACGACCTGGTTGGTCTCGGCCTGGATCGCGGTGATCTGCGCGCCGATCTCGTCGGTCGCCTTCGCGGTCTGGCTCGCCAGCGATTTCACCTCGCTCGCGACCACGGCAAATCCCCTGCCGGCCTCGCCGGCGCGCGCCGCTTCGATGGTGGCGTTGAGCGCGAGCAGGTTGGTCTGCGAGGCGATCTGGTTGATGAGGTCGATGACCTCGCCGATCTTGTGCGCGGCGGCGGCCAGCCCCTGCACGGTGTCGTTGGTGCGCTGACCGTCCGCGGCCGCCTTGTCGGCCACGCTTGCAGCCTGCGCGACACGCTGGCTGATCTCGGTGATCGAGGACGACAGCTGCCCGGCGGCGGACGCCACCGTCTGCACATTGCTCGACGCCTGCTGGCAGGCGGTCGCGACGAAGCTTGCGCGGTCGGTCGCCTTGTTCGCGGTCTCCGACATGCCTTGCGCGGCCTGCTGCATCGCGCGCGCCTCGGTGAAGACGTCGCGGACGACGGCCTGAACGCTCGCCTCGAACTTGCCGGCGAGATCGCCCATCGTCTTGCGTTTCTCGTCGTCGGCCCTCTGCTTCGTCTCCTGCTGCTCGGTATGCATGCGGCTCACCGCCGACGCATTGTCCTTGAACACGGCAAGCGCCTTGGCGAGCCCGCCGACCTCGTCGCTGCGGCCGGTGTAGGGCACCTCGAACGCGCTGTCGCCGGCGGCGAGTCGCTCGGTCAGCGCGGTGATTTTCGCGAGCGGCCGGGTCACGCTGCGGCCGATCACGAAGGAGCAGGCCAGCACCAGGACCAGGACGGCCAGACAAATGTAGGCGAATGTCGTCGCGTTCTGGCGGAAAACGGCGTCGACGTCGTCGAGATAAATGCCGGTGCCGATGATCCATCCCCAGGGCGCAAAGCCCTTCACATAGGAGATTTTTCCGACCGGCTGCTCGAAGCCCGGCTTCGGCCAGAGATAGCTGTAGAAGCCGGCGCCCTGCTTGTTGACGACGTCAACGAAGCCCATGAACAGCGCGTTGCCGGCGGGGTCCTTCATGCCGGAGAGATCCTTGCCGTCGAGCTCGGGCTTGATCGGGTGCATGACCATCTTGGGGGCCATGTCGTTGATCCAGAAATACTCGACCTTGTCATAACGCAGGCTCTTGATCGTTGTGATCGCGGCGGCCTGCGCCTGCTCGCGCGGCAACTTCCCCTCGCTCTCGAGCTTCTGATAGTGCGCCAGGATGCCGTAGCCGACATCGACCATGTGCTGCGTCTTGGCCTGGCGGTCGGCAATCATCTGCGCACGCAGGGTCGAGAGCGCGATCGGCGCCAGAGCGATCATGCCGAGGAGGCTGATGCCGACAATCAGGACTAGCTTGAAACTGATGCGGGAGAAAAACATCGGAGCTCGCAAGAATTGGAAGGGCTGATATGCCAGTTTATCCCGCACCCCTTAGCGAAGCTTTAAGCATTCGGGTTCCCCAAATCCCCACGAAATTGCGTTGGAGGCAGCCGGCGCGCGGCGTGCGACTTGGCAGGCTGGCGAGGCTTGGCTGCATCCGGGATCCCGGCTCTTTAGATCTAGAAGACCTCGATATCGCCGCTGCGAGCGTTGACTTGCGGTCGGCTCTGGCGGAACGATCGGCGCAGATCATCAGCGCCAGCTGTGGCGTGAGCTGCACAGAAGGCCAGAGGCTCAATGCATCAATCGACATATGACAAGTCCCTCGACCTTCCTGCGCTGTGCGCGGCGGAGCGGCTTTTCATCTGGGGATTTCGGGCCAAGGCACGCAGCGGAAGCGCCGTTCCGACTGCGGCCGATATCCAGCAAGTGTACGACCACTTTCGCGTGGGCGACGCCGTGCCGTCGCTAGAATCCATCATCGAGATCTTCGCGTGCACGGCGCATACGGCCATCGAAGTTCATTGTCCGACCTGTCCGAAGATGTCGGACAGCGAGCACGGAATCTTGCGGGCGATCGCCGCGGCACAACAGGAACGCATCGACGTCGCGCGCGAGCAGTTCGAGAGCTGGTTGCCGCCGGTCGGTGCCGATTGGGCTCTCGCGCCCGTGCGGGGGCTTGCAACGATCTTCCGCATGGCCGGCCTCATCCTGCCCGACCGACACGTTCAGTCTTTCGACCATGACCGGACGATGGCAATGAAGAGCTGGCTGGTCGGAAGTCCCACGCTGCACTGACGGGATCGTTCATGCTCCACGATACGTGCGGTTCTGCGCCAGTCGAAACAGCCGGCCAGCCGCGGCTCTGTCCGCTCCAGGCCGCGCTTGCGGCGCGTCCCTGCGTCGAGAGCTACGATGAATTTTCCCGCGTTGCGCTGTCGCTGTTCCGATTCATCGGAGCGGCCTATACGACCGGCGCCTCCGATTGCTGGGAAGCGGCCTATCGCTTCGCCGACGAGGCGCCGGGCATCGCCGACAGTCCGCTGCTGGTGGCGCGCGCTGCTGCGCTCGTCAGGATCCTGCGCAGCGGCCGGCCGTGCGAACTGTGCTTCATGCCGCCCTCGTGCCGGCGCCTGTCGCAGGACGAGGCGGAATTGATGCGACTGCTGGCGGTCGCACGCCGCAACCAGCCGGGCGAACTCGAATCCATCGTTTGCCAGTACGTCGGGAACGAGAACGAGATCGCGACGACGCGGGCCGTCAACGCGCTTGCCTTGTGCTGACGCTTTGATGGGTTCTAGTCGCATCTCAAGCGACCTTGCGCTATCAACATCGCCATGGAGACGCAGTGTTCGATGCCCTCCATAAAACCTCCAGACGGCCCCAGGGATCACCACCGCTGGGGTCGTCGTTTTGCGGCCTGGCCTAACCGCCCTTCTTGCCAAGCACGAGATCGATGGTGTGAGCCGCGATCTTGCGCAGCTGCGGCTCGTCGCCGAAGGCACGTTCGAGCACGCCAAGGCCGCGCGTCACCGTGATGATATGCAGCGCTGCGGCCGCGGGATTGCCATTGAACTCGCCGCGCTCTGCGCCTGCCGCCAACGTCTCTTGAACCAGCATGGTGATGCGCGAGATGAGGCCCGCAAAGGCCTGACGCGCGTCTTCATCCAAGCCCTCCCCTTCGGCCGCGCCGAGCTCCATCAATCCGCGCGTGGTCGGACATCCCCGCGGCGGCGAGCCCGAGCGGAAGTTGGTGATGGTCAGGTCGAAGAACGCGGTAAGGCGTTTTCGCAGTGAGCCCGCGCCGAGCGCCTTTTGCAGGGCGAGGAGATAATCGCCCGCATAACGCTCATAGGCCTGGAGGAACAGCGCCTCCTTGCTGCCGAAGGCATTGTAGAGGCTGCCGCGCTGAACACCGGCATCGCGCGCGATGTCCGACAGCGACGTGCCGCGCACGCCCTTGCGCCAGAACTGGTCGAACGCGATACGCAGGACGTCGTCGTGGTCGAATTCGCGCGGCCTCAAATCCTGCTCCTCGGTACGGCAAAAATATTTGACACGATGTCAATAACGTGTTTTCTCGACATCGTGTCAAAAACTAATTGGGATTGATAGCCCGTTCCGTCAATGGGCCCAACGGCCGGCGCTTGCGTGCGCCCTGGCCGATCGGGCTCGCATGCCAAAAGGGACCCGCCCATGCCTCTCCTTCACATCTCGATGCGCGCCGGCAAACCGGAAGCCTATCGGCAGGCGATCCTCGATGGTTTGTACCGCGCCATGCGCGAGGCACTGAACGTGCCCGAGGGCGACGAGTTCATGACCATCAGCGAGCATGACGCCTCGAACTTCCGCTGCGGCAATGCCTATGGCGTCAAACGCAGCGACGACGCCGTGCTGATCCAGATCACCGTGTTCGCTTCGCGCACGGCGGAGCAGAAGATGGTGCTGTACCGGCGGATCGCAGACCTACTCGGCGAAAACCCGGGCATCCGGCCGGAGGACGTGTTCGTCAACGTGCTCGATGCCCCCGCGGAGAACTGGTCCGTCGGAAACGGCATCGCGCAATTCGCGTGAAGTGAGGGGCGTGCTTCTGGCGTGATCGCTTGCTTCACCCACCCGCAACGCACGCCGCCATGATCCCGTCGAGCTCGGCCTTCGAGAGCACACCGAGCTCGGTGATGAAGACGATCCGCGATCGCGGCACGCCTTCCGCCGGTGCACCGCCCGTCGCGAGCGTCGCGCGGCCGGCGGCGAACTGAAACACCATCTGGCGCCCGGGTTGCTCGACGGTCTCGAACAGGCCTTTTGCGCGCGCAAGCTTTGGCGCCAGGCGGCCGATCGCCGGCTGCAGGCGCTGCAGCGACAGCGGCTGATCCGAGGTCCAGCTCAGCGTCTCGAAGCGCTCCTCGGACGGCCGTCGTGGTCCAGGGTCGCGCGGCGCGGGCGCGCGATCAACAGCCGCGGGGAACAACAGCGCGGACGGAATCTCGCCGTGCCTGGCATCGACCACCACGGCGGGGACACGCTGCGCGCGGATGGCTTCGCGCATGCGGGCGCCTGCGCTCTCGTCCGCCAGATCGAGCTTGCTCAGCGCCACGATATCGGCGGCGCGCAGCTGCGACCGCATCAGCGCATCATCCAGGGCCGCAGGTAGCGTCGCCGCATCCATCACGCAGAGCACCGTTTCCAGCGGCGCCTCGCGCAGGATCACGGGGTCCATCAGGTTGCGGACGATGTCGGCGGGATCGGCGACGCCGCTGGTCTCGATGACGATATATTCGGGCTTCGGATCGCGCCGAAGCAGCGTCGAGAGCGTGCGCAGGAGATCGCCTTCGAGCGAGCAGCAGATGCAGCCATTGGCGAGGCTGACCACGCCGTCGCTCGCGCCCGCGATCAACTCCGCGTCGATGTTGATCGCGCCGAAATCGTTGACGATTGCCGCGATACGCCGTCCCTCCGCGTTCGCCAGCAGATGGTTGACGACCGTGGTCTTGCCCGCCCCCAGAAAGCCCGTCACCAGGAGAATGGGGACCGGCATGGGATCAGCCCTCGACGACGGGGCGACGCACGGGGCGGCCGGGCCGCGCCGCCACGTCCAGCACGCCATCGCTGATCAGCGGCTGGCCGCTGACGATCAGATGCCGCACGCCGTCCGAGGGGCGGTTCATCGCCGTGAAGGTCGCGCGGTCCGAGAGCTTCTCGTAGTCGAACACGACGATGTCGGCATCGGCGTCCTTGGCAAGGCGGCCCTTGGCCCGCATCGCGGGCGTGCTTTGCGAAAGGATCTCTGCGGGGATCAGCGCGCATTTGCGCACGCCTTCGAGCAGCGACACGGCCTTGCGCTCGCGCACCCATTCGCGGATGAACTTCGTGAAGCAGCCGGCCGAGCGCGGATGCGAGGTGGCGTCATCCGGCAGCGGCCAGGCATCGCCGGTGTAGGTCTTGCCGTCCGACGTCGTCCACGGCATCGCATCGGACGCGATCGCGCCGCCGGGATACAGCACCGACATATCGAGCAGATCGCGATGATGCGCATTGTTGTCGGTATCGAGGATGTGCCAGAGCACCAGCGAGGACGGCTCTTCGGCTTGCGCCTTCAGCAGCTCCTCGCGATCGCGGAAGCGGTGACCGTCGGTCACGCGCTGCACTGAATCGTAACCGGTGCCGTTGCGCTCGACGAACTGGGGATCACTGAAGAAGGCCGCGGCCAGCACGGTCGAGCCGGTACCGTAGGGATAGGCTTCGACCGTGATGGGCAAGCCCTGCGCCTGCGCCTTTTCGACCAGCACGCGGCAGCGTTCGATATCCGTCTTGCTCGACGAGTTGAAATGGCAGATGTGCATGTGCGCGCCGGTGGCGCCGGCATAGCCGATCAGGCGGATATAGGCTTCCGCGGCGCTTTCGGGGTCGACGCGCGACATGTAGGCGACGTGGGTGAAGGTCGGCACGTCCTGCCTGGCCGCGAGCTGGCAGACCGCGGTCAGCTCCTGCACGCCGGCGCCCGGCGCATAGGCGTTCAGGATGCCGATGCCGATGCCGCCCTCGTTCAGGCCGCGCGAAAGACGCTCGAGGATGCCGGCGACCTCCGCATCGCTGGCGACGTTGTCCATCCAGCGGCGATCGCGCATGGCGTTGCCGAACGCTTCCAGCGAGCTCTCCGCATTCGAGCCGGTCATCGCGCCGATGCGCGCAAAGGCCCAGTTGGTGGCGGCGCCGTAGTTCAGCACGCGTCCCTTCCGCGCCTGGCGCTCATACCAGGAGGCGACCGGCAGCACGCCGGCCTCGAGATCAAGCGTCGTCGTCACGCCGTCGAACGCCTGCATGCGGTCGGCCGGGATCGACTGGCCATGCGCGTGCAGGTCGATGAAGCCCGGCGCGACCACGAGCCCCGTCGCGTCGATCACCCGCTCGGCGCCGCCGAGGCCCGTGCCGACGCCGGCGATCTTGCCGTCCATCACCGCTACATCACCGATGGCGTCCATTCCGCTCGCGGGATCCACCACCCGGCCGCCAGAGATCACCAAACCGCTCATGTCGTCACTCCGCATGCTATTGCCAGAACCTCCGAAAGCCCTGCAGAAGCTCCGGAGGCGCGGAGCGCATAGTGCAGATTTTGGGGAGAACGACTACCGGCACTGATGCCGATGCTGCATGCGCTCGCGACCTCGCGGCGTGCCTTGCCCGAAGGGCAACGGCCCAACAAACCTCCGGTAGAATGATGGAAAAGATCTCTATAAGGTTGTCGTCGCGGCAGGTCGCGTTGCCTGCGTCGGGATCATCGGCCAAGTGTGTCGTGCAAGGGAGCGAAATGTCTGCAATGTCAAATCAGGGCCTGCGCATCAGCTGCAGGGCAGCTTTGATCATCTCCATCGTCGTCTCGGCGGCAAGCGCGTTTGCGGCCACCCCACAAGACCTGAACGATTGTCAGGACAGCACCGATGTCCCGCGCATGATGGCAGCGTGCAGCAGCCTCTCCCAGGACGCCAGACTACCTCCCGGTGCAAGATCCATGGCATTGCTCAAGCATGGCTTCGGAAATTTTGCACTCGGCAACATGGATGCGGCTGAAGCCGACTTCACCGAGGCGGTCAGGCTCAACCCGAAGAACAACTACGCTCATCACGAGCTGGGACTGACCTTGGCCAAAAAGGGCGACACCACACGCGCAATCGCTTCGCTCACCGAGGCCATCAATCTTGATCCCTCAGGTGCCGCAAGCCGGTTCATTCGCGGGCAGATTTATATGTCCGAGGACAGGCTGGACGAGGCGATCCGGGATTTCACCGATGCCATCAGGCTTGGACCCGACAAGAACACCACCTTTGCCAAAGACCAGGAGGTGAGTCGTCCGGAGGCCGATCGCGTCGCGACTGACTACTACGAGGCCCGGGGAGATGCGTACTATCGGAGAGGCGATTTCAGGGATGCCGCTTCGGACTACGACCGGGAGGCGCGGTTTTCCGATCCCGATGGCTACGGCGTGATTTGGGGATCGGTGGCGCGGATGCAGGGACGATCTGCCGATGCCGGCATCGCGCTGTCCGCTGCACTCGACAAGGGCCAGCTCAGGGATTGGCCGAGAACCGTCGGCGAATTGCTTGTCGGCCGGATCACGCCCGCCGCAGCCCTGGCTTCGGCCAGGAATTCAGATCAAACTTGCGAGGCACACTATTACGCTGGGATCGCTCAGCTCAAGAGCAAAGATACAGTGGCGGCCCGGAACGAGTTTGCAGCCGCGCGAGACGGATGCCCGACCTCGTTTCGAGAGTATCGTGCCGCCATTGCCGACCTGAAGCGATTGCAGGCGCAGTGATCGCGCCTTCGCCTGCAACATGTTTGCTAGCGACTTGGCGTCGAAGCTACCGACCTTGCCCGCCGTGGCCGTGCCATCGACTACGGGGGCAATCGCTGCTCAGCGATTACCTGAACCGGCGGAAAGGTAACGCAATCTGCCACGTCGAACAGCACTTCCATGCTTCGATCAAACGATCGCGCAAAAGCAATCGCGTCATCACGCCGCTCATCGGCGATGCGCAAGCCGAGCGTACAATGCGGCGTCCATGCCCCGGGCCGGTAATGAGGGCGGCAATGCGCCGGGTCGATTGCGGCGCTGACCGAGCTGTGGATGCGGGTTAGCGCCTCATTGGAGCTCGGCTCCGCCCAGAGAACGAGAGGCGAGCCTGCGAACCAACGAATCCGTTTGAACTCGATGCGAAATTGCGCTTCGCCAGCAACGGCCGCCAGCATGGCGGCCCATGCTATCTTTTCGTCGATCGCAGGCGAGTCGTAGATCGCAAATGTAAAATGTGGCCGATAGCCAAGGGCGCGCATCGAGGGCTCGACTTCGAACGCTACGACCTGATCCCACAGCCGCTCGATCTCACTTGCTGAATTGTTATCGGCTCGAACGTTGATCGCCAATGCCACAAGCGCTCACCCAGCGGGGGGAACAATCAAATCGAGATCAAGGGAAGGTAGCTTCAAGGCAATGGCGCTCCCTAGGGGAATCGAACCCCTGTTTCAGCCTTGAGAGGGCCGCGTCCTAACCGCTAGACGAAGGGAGCGTGAGGGACAGGACATAGCCGCGAATTTTGTCGGCGGCAAGCCTCGATCGGGGGCGAGAACCCCGGATATGCACGGTCAATGCGGCTTAGGCTTAATTGCGCGGCGGGCCGCCGCGCGCCCTACGAAACCGCCGGGAACACTCACGGCTGCTTCAGTTTCTCGATCGCCGCAGCGCCCGCGGCCGGCTCAAGGCGGAACAGGCCCGCGCCCGCAAAGGCGGATTTGAACGGCGATGAGGAGCGGATCTGCTGGCCGCTGCTGCCGGCGACGGCCTGGTTGAGCAGGTCCTGGCCGATGGCGCCTGTCCGCTGCGTCCCGACGCCGAAATAATACGTCTTGCCGGCCTCGACGGGGACCTCGACCTCATAGTCCGTCATCGACATCTTCATGTGGGAAGCGATCTTGTGGACGCCCGGCGGCCGGTCGACGAAGAAGAACGTCCCCATGTCGACCTTACCGACGGACTTGCCGTCGATCAGGATTTCCGACGAGGCCGCCATTCCGCCCATCGCGCCGAAAATGCCCTTCTCGCGCAAGAAATAGAGCCGTGCGTTCCGCGAGCCCGTTGGCTTGGCCTGCGCCGCGGGTTGTTTGGCCGGCGCGGCAAGTCCAGCCTGCCTGGCTGGCGCTGTGGGCTGCTTGGCCGGCTCTGCGAGCGCCGCAAATCCAGCGCATCCGTACGACCCGACAACGAGTGCAATTGCGACGACGCGCGACTTGATACGTCCCATTCCCAGTCCCAGCCCAACTTCCCAAGCCCGAGAGCTAAATCAGAAGTTGCGCGGCAAGACAAACTGGACCGGAGAACGATCAACAGCCGCGGCCAGCCCTACGGCTCATTGGCAAATTTCAGCTTTCCGGCCGGCTTCAGGGTGTGGGCGTCGAAAGTGCGGATCTCGATGACCCCGCCAACGTCCAGCGTGACCACGAGGCGGTCGCCGGCGACCCCGGTCGAGACGATCCTGGCGCCCTTGGGCAGGGCGGCGGTGACGTCGCCGGCCATTTCGGACGCCCTTCCCTCCGACTTGAAAAGGCGGTAGCCCACCGCGATCAGGACGGCGCAGATTGCCAGCGCCGTGGTCAACCCCGCGATCAGCATCATCCGCCGCACCCGCGCGAACAGCGCGGCCTGCTCGGGGCTCGGTTCGGGAACAGCGGTATCAGACGTCGTCATGGATAGCTCAGGCTCTGCGCAAAGGTTGGAAGTTGTCGTCGCCGGCGACGAGGGCTCGGCTCGGCTTGACCGCGTGCTGGCGGCGCACCTCACCGACCTGTCGCGATCGAGGCTGAAAGCCCTGATTTTGGCGGGCGCGGTGAGCCTCAAGGACGCCGCGATCCGCGACCCCGCTTATCACGTCACATCCGGCGATACGATCACAATCGACGTGCCGGAGGCGGCCCCGCCGGAGCCCAAGGGTGAGGATATCGCCCTCGATATCGTGTTCGAGGACGACGACATCGTCGTCCTCAACAAGCCGAAGGGCCTCGTCGTGCACCCCGCGGCCGGGCACGAGACCGGCACGCTGGTCAACGCGCTGATCGCCCATTGCGGCGGCTCGCTCTCCGGCATCGGCGGGGTACGCCGGCCCGGCATCGTGCACCGGCTCGACAAGGACACGACCGGGCTGATGGTAGTCGCCAAGAACGACCTCGCCCATGCCTCGCTCACCGCGCAATTCGCCGACCACGGCCGGACGGGCGCGATGCGCCGCGGCTACATGGCCTTCGCCTGGGGGCTGCCGGGACGCCACCGCGGCACCGTCGATGCGCCGATCGACCGCCACCCGTATGCGCGCGAGAAGATGGCGGTGCGCCAGGGCGGCCGCGAGGCGGTGACGCATTGGGAGCTTCTGGAGAGTTTTGCGGGGCGTGACGGCAAGCCGATCGCCTCCCTGCTCGCCTGCGAGCTCGAGACCGGACGCACCCACCAGATCCGCGTCCACCTCGCCCATATTGGCCATCCCCTGATGGGCGACGCCGTCTATGGCCCGCACTTCAAGACCAAGGCGAACCACCTCGGCCCGGAGTCGCAGGCGACTCTGGCCACGCTTGGACGGCAGGCCCTGCATGCCTATTTGCTGGTATTGGAGCACCCGAGAACCGGAGAATTACTCCACTGGGAAGCGCCTCTGCCGAAGGATTTGCTTCTCCTTCAGGGCGCTCTGAAAGCGGCGCTATGACGCAGGCCACCTTGGAAAAGCGTTACATTACAAAAAGTTATAGCTGCCACACGGGGACGTGACGTCAGCAATCCTTCCCTTTTTGACCCCCCTTGGGGTATATTGCGCTTGCGTTGGAAATGACCAACGGAACATCGCAGCTACGGCCGGCTTTAACACAGCGGTCGTCTGCCTGGCCCGCCGCTATCGGGGGCCTGAACCTTGGAGGGCTTCATCATGGCCCGTACCGCTGCTTTGCCGGTCCTCAATGGAGAATCCGGCCTTTCTCGCTACCTCGCCGAGATCCGCAAGTTCCCGATGCTGGAACCCCAGCAGGAATACATGCTCGCCAAGCGTTGGCGTGAGCATGACGATCGCGACGCGGCGCACCAACTCGTCACCAGCCATCTCCGCCTCGTGGCCAAGATCGCCATGGGCTATCGCGGCTACGGCCTGCCGATCTCCGAGGTCGTCTCGGAAGGCAATGTCGGCCTCATGCAAGCGGTGAAGCGTTTCGAACCCGAAAAGGGGTTCCGTCTCGCCACCTACGCGATGTGGTGGATCAAGGCGTCGATTCAAGAGTACATCCTGCGTTCCTGGTCGCTCGTGAAGATGGGCACCACCGCGAACCAGAAGAAGCTGTTCTTCAACCTGCGCAAGGCGAAGAGCAAGATCAACGCGCTGGACGAGGGCGATCTCCGCCCCGACCAGGTGAAGATCATTGCCAAGCGCCTCGGCGTCACCGATCAGGACGTGATCGACATGAACCGTCGCCTCGGTGGTGACGCGTCGCTCAACGCTCCGATCCGCGATGACGGCGAAGCCGGCGAATGGCAGGACTGGCTGGTCGACAACACGCCCAACCAGGAAGCCATGCTGGCCGAGCACGAGGAGTATGACGAACGCCGTGACGCGCTGAACGGCGCCATGGGCGTGCTCAACCCGCGCGAACGCCGCATCTTCGAGGCGCGCCGCCTCGCCGATGAGCCGATGACGCTGGAAGACCTTGCCGCCGAGTTCGGCGTGTCGCGCGAGCGCGTCCGCCAGATCGAAGTCCGCGCCTTCGAAAAGGTGCAGGCCGCGGTCAAGGGCACGATCGCACGGGCGGAACAGGCCGCGCTGGAAGCCGCGCATTAAGCGGGCTCTTCTCGCGGTAGATATTGGCGGATCGACAAGAGACAGAAAGCCGGCGGCAACGCCGGCTTTTTTGTTTGTGGCGATGCTCTGTTTGAGTGATCCGCCGTGCTTTCTCTGCGCGATGCGAAGCGCGCCGCACTCGCTGTCATGCCCCGGCTTGAACCGGTACCGGCAGCGAGATCTCGAACGCAGGCCCTTGGAATACTGGATCGCCCGGTTGAACCGGGCGATGACAGCGGTGGTTGTGGCGGAAGGTCCTGCCAAGTGAGACCGCCGTCACAGTCTCCTTCCCCTGGCCGACGTAGAACCGGGCTTGCCTTGAACCCGCGCGTCCGGTCGACCGACCCAGAATGATCGGGCCGGCGGCCTCAACTGAACGGACACCAACCGTGTCGATCATCCTGCAATCCACCGTCGGCGGCTTCTCCGCCCAGTTCATGCGCAAGCTGCCGCTGGTCGAGCAGGCGATGCGCGAGCACGGGCTCGATCCCGCAGAGTTCGTCATCTCCAAGGACTATGCCTCGACCGCGACGATCCCGCTCATGGGCCCGTTCTTCTATAATTACAGCGTGTTCTTCGGCGACGAACAATTCACCGTCACCGAGCCGAACGACATGGTGTTCCTGGACTACTTCTTCAAACGCGTGCTGGCGTCGGACGGCCCGCCGGAATTGCCACGGCGGCCGGGATTGATGCGACGGCTGTTCGGCTGGATGGCGCAGCCGGTTTAGCTCGTCATTCCGGAGCGCGTCATGAATGCTTCCCGCTCAATCGTCCTTGTCGATCACGCTTGCCGCAGGACGATTGCTGATGTATGTGCTGCCGCCCGGCGCGCTATCGCGCCTTTGTTGTTCAGCGCAACCAAGGGAGGCGGCATGAAAAGTAGATCGATACGTTCTGACCGCCGAACTCTTTGATCGGCAATCGGTCATAAGCTGAACGCCGCTTCGCGCGCTGTTCTCCATTCATTGCATCTGGCTGCGAGGGGCGCGACGCAACAAGGCGTCGCGCCGTGTCGTCATGCATTTGCGGTTCGTTACACCGCTCATCCACCCGCACAGTCGCGTGGAGAGCGGCTTCTTTCGTGCGTCCTGGTATGTCCAGCGAAACAACTGTCCGGACTGGATCCGGCATGAGCTCTCGGACCAGTTCAATTGGTTCGCGCAGCATCTGCCGCTTCCTGGACGCATCGCGCGTCACTTCAAGCGGCGCGATTCGATCTGGGGCATTTGCTGGTTCGATCCTCAAGCCCGCGAGGCTGTCAGCTGCGCGCGCTACTGCGCTTGGCTGCTCGAGGAGGGCGGCCTGCCGGTGCGCACGATTACAACCTCACGCCAGCGCGAAGTGATCTGGCGCGACGCGCACCAGATCGTCACGAAGCCTTCCGCCGATCTTCCCAAGGCATTCCCCTGAGCCCGGGAAGACCGGTGGACTTAGGATGGCGATGAGAGCCGATAGCGATCGCTCTCGATGGCCGTCCGGCACCGGAGGTTTCGGCCTTCGGTTGCCGGACGCGCCTGCTCGTCACTCCCCCCAAGTCCGCGCCAGCGTCGCGAGCCAACAGCCTTCGCAATAGCGGGCGTCCTTGTAGTCGATCCAGTTGTGCGCATAGACGTGGTCGAGCGGGATGCCGTAGCGCGCGCGCAGCACCTTCACGAGGATCTTCCATGCCGCGACCTGCGCCTCGGTCGGGCCTGTGGTGACATCCGGATAGTTGCCGGCGAACTCGACGCCGATCGAGTTGTCGCGCACGACCTGGCGATAGGTCGATCTGTTGTCGATGTACTTGTTGTCGTTACGGTTGGCGCCGTCGCCATGGGTCGGCACCAGGTTCTCGGCGACCGCCCAATAGACCGTGCCGTCGGTCTCGACCCACACGGTGACGCCGCGGCGCGTCGGGTTCTTCGACTGCTCCGCCGCGCCGCCGCGCGCCGAGCCTGTCGGCCCCTCGGTCTGGTGCACGATGATGTTGCGCCAGGGATGGGCGTCGCGGACATCGCCCCATGGCGCGAGCCAGACCATTTTCAGGCCGGGAATGTCAGGCGTGCCGGAGACGCGCGCGATCTTCGCGAGTTCGGCGTCCGTTGCGGCGGCTGGGGTGAGCAGAAGAAGGGCGGCGAGAAAAGTCGCGAGCAGGCGGAATATCATCATACGGGTCCAAGGCGGACCCAAATCCTAGCAGGCTTTATGCGAATTTGCGCGTGGCCTCGCCGAGCCCGGGCCGCTCAGGCGAGAGCGGCGGAGCCGGATCGTAGACGGCAAAGTCGTTCTTGCCGTTTTTCTTGGCGGCATAGAGGGCGTGGTCGGCATGGGCGATGAGGCGGTCCGGAAACTGGCCGATGCCGCGGTCCCATTCGGCAACGCCGATCGAGATCGCGATCGGGATGTCCCTGGTTGTACAGGCCGCGGCGTCCTGGCGGCAGACCTCGAGCACGCGGCGGGCGATCGCGGCAGCCTCGCGCAGGGACGAGGACGGCAGCACGACGCAGAACTCGTCGCCACCGGTGCGGGCCAGCATGTCGCCCGGCCGCAGCCGCGTTTGCGCCATCAGGGTGAAGTGCCGCAAGCAGGCATCGCCCGCGGCGTGACCATGGGAGTCATTGATGGCCTTGAAGCCGTCGAGATCGATCACCAGCAGCGAGAACAGCTCGCCGCTGCGCTCAGACCGGGCGCATTCCTCGGACAGGCGCTGCAACAAATGGCGCCGGTTGGCGACGCCCGTGAGATCGTCAAGCAGCGCGAGGTCGGCGACCTCGTTGCGCAGGCGATCCATCGCCATCAGCAGGAAGCCGAAATTGAGCGTCATCGACAGGAACAGGAGGCCCAGCACCATGACGCCATGAGCCTGACCGCCGGCGCGCGCCGAGAAATCGTGGCCGAGCAGATTGCCCAGCGTGCGAACCGCAAAGATCCCGATGATGGTGAGGATGACGATGCCGGACAGCCGCGCACCCGGGCTGACGCGGCCTTCCGGCGGCGCCAGGAGCAGACGCAGCGCCAGCACCAGCGGCAAGGCCTGGCCGAGCGTGTAGCTGAGCATGCGCAGCTGCATGTGCTCGAAGCCGACCATGAAGAACACGACGCCGGCGAGGCTTAGCACCCCCGTTGCGGCCATGACGCGCCATGAGACCGGCCGGTCATAGAAGCGCTGAATGCCCATGGCGGCGAGGCAGCTCGCCGCGATGATACCGGCAGCGCCGACAAGAAGCGGCAGGGGAGAGGCGACGAACAGGCGGACCAGGGCTGTCATCGCGCCGGCGGCGCCGACGAACGACGATGCCATCCAGAATCGCGCCGCTGCAAATTTCGGATAGGAGCGCGTCACGTAGGCCCAGATCAGGCCAAGCGCCAGGAAGTTGACGACGAAGACCGTCCAGAGTGTCGGTACGTTCAGCATGGCGCGTGCGGCACGCGCAGCGTCGCCCCCCCCGTCTCTGGCAGCCGTTCGTCCATGACCCTTCCCCGCGTTCTTGCGGGGAAGAATGCGCGGATTGCACTTAACGGAACCTCACTGCGATCTGCGAAAGCTCGCCCTTGGTTTTGGATTCATGAACAGTGCGCCGCGATTATCGGATCGTTAGGCATGTCGCGGCCTCCCTGCGCGGCCACGCCGATGCGCATTGCGATGCGGATTCGCGGGCAAAAATCACCCGAAAATGCATCTGAGCTGTGGATAACGTAATGACACAGATGTGACAGCACGGGGCAGCCGCCCGCGAATCTGCTGAGTTTGTGGTCGAGGATGTTGCGAGGCTGGCCCTCCGCCGAGCATCCCTCGTGTCGCGTTTAACCATGAACCCTTGAGAGGATACTATGGCTAAGAAAGCGAAGAAGGCGAAGAAGGCGACGAAGAAAAAGGCCAAGAAGGCCGCGAAGAAGAAGTAGCCAGCATGTTCTTTGCCCGGGTGGAGCCTCGCTCCGCCCGGGCGTCGGGTAAAAGGTCGAGAGAGTTTGGAGATGGCGGGCGCAAGGCCCGCTTTTTTTATTGGCCGCACTCAGCTGCGGCGTCTCCCCGCAAGCGGGGAGAGGTGAAGGCGAAGCCTACCGCTCCGCAAACGCAAGCTTGGCGCCGAGCGCGGCGAAGCCGGTGGCGAAGCTGCGGCGCAGCCAGGCCATGACACGTGGGCGGGAGATGACGCGCTCGCGTACCGACGCCGCACAGAGGCCGTAGAGGACGAACACCGCAAAGGTCATCGCCATGAAGGCGCCGCTCAATTCCAGCATCCGCGCCAGCACATGGGCTTCGTCCACCGCGATGAACTGCGGCAGGAAGGCCAGGAAGAAGATCGACAGTTTCGGATTGAGGATGTTGATCAGGAAGCCAGTGACGATGACGCGGCGGCTCGACCGCTCCCTGATCTCGCCATCGACCGCCAGCGCCCCGGTCTCACGCAGCGCCTGCCAGGACATGTAGAGCAGATAGGCGACGCCGCCCCATTTCAGCGCGGCAAAGGCAAGCGCGCTGGTATGCAGCACCGCGGCAAGCCCGAGCATCGCAGCTATCATGTGCGGCACGATCCCGAGCGTGCAGCCGAAGGCGGCAGCGACGCTCGCGCGCGAGCCGCGTGTCAGCGCCGCAGCCAGGGTGTAAAGCACGCCGGTGCCGGGCGAGGCGACGACGATGAGCGAGGTGAGCAGGAAGGAAAAGGTCATGGGCAGACCCTATCACCGTGCCTCACGGCAAGAAAGCGAGCCCCCGCATCGACCATCAGGACGGCTGCGCGAGCTCGGCTTCGCGGAGCACGTCGAGCGGCGCCCATGGCTTGGCCCAGAATTTCGCGCCATCGGGCAAGGGCTGCGCCAAGGGGCGGCCGGAGGTGACGACGATGTCGAGCTTTGGATTGCGGTCCTTGGCGACGTGCGCGAGCTCGACCCCGGTCATGTGCCCCGCAAGCTGAACGTCCGTCAGCATCAGACAGAGCGCGCCGGCGCTTCTGTCGAGCACCCGTTGGGCAGCCTCGGCGCTATCGCACTGGATGACCTGGTAGCCGCTCTCCTCCAGCAGAAGACTGAGCATCTCCCGTTGCATGACGTCGTCTTCGACGATCAGCGCCGTCGCGCGAAATGGTTCTGCCTGTCCCATGGGGCCGCTCCAGTGCTTGCTTGCGTAACCTATGTTAAGGAGCCAGTTCGCCGGTGGTTCAGTTCCATCATGAAAAATGTAGATCATAGTTCCACACGACCGGCTTGACGGGGGGACATCATGACTGCCATTCGCGGTGCCGCCGCAATCACGGGAGCGGCGAGCGGCATCGGGCGCGCGCTGGCAATCGAGCTCGGCAATCGCGGCTGCGATCTCGCGCTCGCCGATCGCGACGAGGCCGGATTGAAGACGCTCGCCGCCGAGATCGGTGCCGCACGCAAGGTCAGCGTGCATCGCGTCGACGTCAGCGAGCCCGGCGACATCGCAGAGTTCGCGCGTGATGCGATCGCGGCACATCCCGCGCTCGGCATCGTCATCAACAATGCCGGCGTGGCGCTGATGGGGACGTTCGAGGAGATCGACCAGGCGCAGATGGAGTGGCTGTTCGACATCAATTTCTGGGGCGTGGTGCACGGCACGCGCGCTTTCCTGCCGCATCTGAAGACGCTGGCAGAGGCGCACATCGTCAACGTCTCCTCGATCTTCGGCATCATCGCGCCGCCGGGACAGTCGGCCTATGCCGCCGCCAAGTTCGCGGTGCGCGGCTTTTCCGAGAGCGTGCGGCACGAGCTTGCGGTCGCGGGCAGCCCCGTAAAACTGTCGGTGGTGCATCCCGGTGGCGTCGCCACTGCCATCGCGCGCAATTCGCGCACCGGGGTCGGCGTCACCGACAATGCGCGCCGCGCGCAATCGATCGAGCGGTTCGAGAACGCGGCAAAGACCACGCCGAAAGACGCCGCGCTGCGCATCATCAAGGGCATCGAGAACAACCAGCCCCGCATCCTGATCGGCAACGACGCCCGCTTCATGGACATTTTGCAGCGCTTCCGCCCGGGCACCTATTGGGCGCCGTTGCAGCGCAAGCTGGAGAAGATGGCGAAGGGGACGGCGAAGTAGGCGTGACGCGACGGCATCGCCGCTGCGTGCTCCGCTGTCGCCACACCACCGCTGTCATGCCCCGGCTTGACCGGGGCATCCAGTACGCCGCGGCTTCTCGGTTCTAGCCGCGCCTCCTCTGGAATACTGGATCGCCCGCCCCAGTGCGCAAGTGCGCACAAGGCGGGCGATGACACCGAGTATGTGGTCACTGCCCCGCCAGCCGGTCCGCAAAATAGCCGATCGTCTTGCGGTAGATCACCGCCCTGTTCCACTCCCGCATCGCCTCGAAATTGGCGGTGCCTTCGCCGTAGGGCTGGCCCATCTTGAAGCCGCTGGTGTGAAGCAGGTTCGCGGTCGAGGCGAGTACGTCGGGCACGCTGTGGCGCAGGTCGACGTGGCCGTCGCCGTCGAAATCGACGCCGTATTTGATGTAGGACGACGGCAGGAACTGGGTCTGGCCGATCTCGCCGGCATAGGCGCCAATGAGGTCGCGCAGCGGCAGGTCGCCGCGCTGCACGATCTTGAGCGCGGCGAGCAGCTCGCCCTGGAACAGCTCGGTGCGGCGGCAATCATGCGCGAGCGTGGCGAGCGTGCGGATCACCGGCAGCTTGCCGATGTCGCCTTTGCCGAAATCGCTCTCCAGCCCCCAGATCGCGACCAGGATATAGCGGGGCACGCCGAACTGCCGCTCGATGCGCGAGAGCAGCGCCGCGTGACGCTGCAACAGTGCCTTGCCGCCATTGATGCGGCCGGGGCCGACGCGGGTCGAGACATACTGCTCGAAGCTCTTGTTGAAGGTGTAGCGCTGGCGCCGGTCGAAGGCGAGCACGGCGCCGTCCTGGGCGATGCCGCTGAAGGCCGCGCTGGTCACGCTCGCCGAGACGCCGGCTCCTTGCGCTTCCGAGCTCATGCTGGCGACGAAGCTGTTGAAGTCGCCGCCGCAGCGCGCGGCCTGCGCCGATCCGCCGGCCAGACAGAGGACAGACCCAAACAGACAGATTAGCCCAAACCGCCACATGCCCTAAGTGTCCTTTCAAATTTTCGCGCGAGCCTTAATCCTGCAGGAAATAGGATCGTCAAAGCCACATCTTTCCACGAGAATCTCAGAAGGCGTCGGCAGTTGATAGCAGAAATCGGTTGTCAGACCAGTGGAGCATTGCTTAGATTCTATTTTTGGTTGAACACAAGAACTCCGCGCGGACCGGCATGGCCAACATTTATTATCGGAGAAAGACGCTCACCCAGTTGTTGCGTCGGGAGCTACCAAATGAATTCCTAGTTGTACCCAATCCCGACCATCCTCTGTTACTTCGTGGCCCGGATCTCCTTGTTGCGGGAGAGAGAGCGACGACTGCCGTCTTTATGCCTCTAGCCGCGGAGCGAACAAACTAAGGTCTACTCAAAGCGCGCTTTATACTTAGTCGTCTGGCTTTACCTCCTTATGTTCGCTGCATACTAGTAGCTGAAGAAAAGGACTACTCGATTGCCAACTCTTTCGCGAACGATTTTGCAAATATTCTGGAATGGAACAATCGGGCAGGAATTTCCGAAATGATTACGGACGTGACTGCTTTTGGCCATCATAAGGATGTCCCGCCAGACATTTCTGGCGACGCCCAGATACGTTTCGCAAATGCAATGGCTGTGATGCGACTGAGTAGTCGACTGACAAACCGACCATTCAGCGCGGCATTTGACGAAAAAGTCTCAGAACTTAGGCGCCCGATCAGATCTGCGATAAGACACAGCAAGCGACGACCGCAGATAGATAGAAATTCCGCCTCGACGGAGCAGCAGGTCGACTTGTCAGAATTATCGGATGCCGACGTTGACTCATCGACGGTGAACGATCTCGTGTATGAACAAGCCAATTACTATTTTTCATTGGACGGCGGGATTCCATTCGCCGCGAGAGAACCATTAGGAATAGCGGTGATTGAAGATTGGCCGGCCAGACCTCGAGATTCAGAAAAGCTGATTCTTTCTGCCGCGTTTGGCGGATGGGCTTTTGTGCTTGCCGAGCTTCGCAGCGAACTTCCTCGGTTTGCGAAACGAATGCGCCAAGGACGAAGGTCATGAGTTCACTTCGCAGAGTAAATACCTTGCGCGCAATCGCAAAGAGTGCTCGCACCCGAATTGGTTCAAACATCTTCAATCATGTCGACCAAGAACTGCAGGAGCTTGCCGCAGTCGCGCGCATCAATCCGGAAAAACGCAAGAACCTCTTGCAATTACTGCACGCGATCAGATCACTTGAAACTGCCCTTAAGGAAGTTGTCCGAAGTCACGGAATTTCGCCTGGTCATTCGCTGGGCCCAATCTTCCGGCAACTCGAGAGCATCCCGTATGGACAACCTGGGTATTTGAATGCAGCCAATGCTCGCCGTTTTGGACAAAACGTCCGCGTCGCGCGAAACCGGTTCGCCCACGAGGCAAACGCTTTTCCAAGATCGGCTCGAGAAACTGAAAGTATACTTAGCGAGATCGAAGCTTGCTTCACGCTGGCCGTAAGGTGATTGCAGCCGCTTGCGCTTATCTCGAAGTGCCGCGCTAGTCCGCAAGAGTCGACCTCAGCTTGGCGCGGCGCAATCTTGCTGTCCCAGATGCGTCCGAAGGCTGTACCGCGAAATTCACTCTCGCCCCGTCGCGTTTGCCGATCCAACCGGCAGCCAGACGACGAAAGCGGTAGCCAGGGAGTATCTCGACATGCGAGAAACTCCTAAAAATGTGCGCAGCGGATGTGGATCATGCCCGGGAACCGGATTCGCGTCAAAGCGGCAGATCCTCACCAGAACCGATCGCATCTTGGGAGCGACAAATGAATTGCGCTCGCCCCGTCCCCAACCGATCGAGATGACCATGCCCATTCCGCACCGGATGCTCGCTGTCCTCGCCCTGCTCTCCTTCACCGCCACCGCCGCCGCCGCGCAGACCCGCGATGTCGCAGGCAGCCGCGACTATCCCGGCATCGGCCGCTTCACCGGCAGCGTCATCACCGGCTACGTGACGAAGGATTTTGACGCCGCACGGATGCAGGCGGCCGCCTTTAGGGACGGCCAGCCGGCCGATGCGCGGCGGCTCGAAGGCCGAATCTTCCGCATCGCCTATCGCACCAATCCCGGCCCCTCGATCCTGGAAGTGTCGCGCAATTTCGAGACGCAGCTTGCGAAAGCGGGCTTCGAGACCTTACTCGCCTGCGACACCGACGCCTGCGGCGCCATTCCCTTCACGGAAAGCATCGACACGCTGCCGGTCCCGCAGATGTGGGTCGACGGTTTCAACTACCGCTATTTTTCTGGCCGCAAGAGCGAGGGCGGACGCGAGACCTATGCCAGCGTCATCGTCAGCCAGAACAACCAGGACATCACCGCGCAGGTCACGGTCGCCGAGCTCGGCGCCATCGCGAACAAGATGGTCGATGCTGCCGCGATGGCGAAGGGCCTTGGCGAGACCGGCCACATCGCGCTCTACGGCATCTATTTCGATACCGACAAGGCGGTTCTGAAGCCGGAGAGCCGCCCGACGCTGGAGCAGATCGCAAAGCTGCTGACGAGTCAGCCGCAGCTCAACGTCTTCATCGTCGGCCACACCGACGGCCAGGGCGCTTACGAATACAATCTCGATCTCTCGAAGCGCCGCGCCGAAGCGGTCGCAGCCGAACTCGTGAAAAGCTTTCGGATCGCGCAGACGCGGCTGCGCACCGCCGGCGTCGGATTGCTGGCACCAGTCGGTTCCAACGCTACGGACGCCGGCCGCGCGCTCAACCGGCGCGTGGAGCTGGTAGCACCGTGACGGCCTCACTCATCTTCCCACCTGCACGCTGAGTATCTCTTGAATGGCGTTGTCGGTGGAGAAGTGGTTCGTCGTAGCGGAACTCGTCACGTGTACGCAGTGAGATGTGCAACCGTGGACATGGAACTCGTTCGCACAATGGAACACAACCTGTGCACGCGGACGGAAGACGTGCAGGCGAACGCGCTTTTTTACAAAGCACGCACCTCTCGTTGCGTTGCGAGAGCGGGAAATATGAACAAAGTGATTTGGCCATCCAAACAATTGCTTTGATGTGCATCGAAACCAGATGTCGCGACCGGCGCATATCTGACGCGCTCGATGCGACATCACAGCGTCAACGATTTGCCTTGCCACGTTATGGCGCAAGTTATAGTCTTCTAGTCTAGGTTGTCGCCCCGCCAGCCCCGGGCGACGCTGAAGACCAAAAATAAACGGCGGGCTTTGCGGCCCGCCGTTTATTGAGCGAGGGGTCGCATCGGATTTTACGAAGCGCCGGATGCATCCGAACATCCCGCAAACGGACTTCATCGATCGATTGCGCAGCCGATACCGCCGCGACAGGTCCGTGTGACCACCGGAAAACCCGCCAAAGTCATTTGACTATAGCGTCCTGATCGACGACAAGCCCGCCATGGCCAAAAAACCTGGAACCAATCCCAAGGGCGAGTTTGCCTTTTTCAACGTCTTCTACGAAGACGGCTCCCAACGCTCCAACCGGCGCGTGCCTGCGGAGCTGCTCGGAGGCCTGGACGGCGACGAGCCCGCGCGCGGCTTCATCATGGAGCAGGACCGCGAGATCGCTGAAAAGTCCGGCCGCCCGCCGCTGGCAATCAAGACCCTCGACCGGGTCGGCGCGAAGAAGAAGTAGGCTCCGCCCGACTTGCGAAGCGTCAGTACAAATAGAAAACGGCGGGCTTTCGGCCCGCCGTTTGCGTTTGGATGAATGCCCGGATCAGGCCCGGGCACGACGATCCGAATTAGTTATCCAGGAACGACCGCAGCTTCCTTGACCGCGACGGATGCTTCAGCTTGCGCAGCGCCTTCGCTTCGATCTGACGGATACGTTCGCGGGTCACCGAGAACTGCTGGCCGACTTCTTCCAGCGTGTGGTCGGTGTTCATGCCGATGCCGAAGCGCATGCGCAGCACGCGCTCTTCGCGCGGCGTCAGCGACGCCAGGACACGCGTCGTGGTCTCGCGCAGGTTCGACTGGATTGCGGCGTCGATCGGCAGGATCGCGTTCTTGTCCTCGATGAAATCGCCGAGATGTGAATCCTCTTCGTCACCGACCGGCGTCTCCAGCGACAGCGGCTCCTTGGCGATCTTGAGGACCTTGCGGACCTTCTCCAAGGGCATGCCGAGCTTCTCGGCGAGCTCTTCCGGGGTCGGCTCGCGGCCGATCTCGTTGAGCATCTGGCGCGAGGTACGCACGATCTTGTTGATCGTCTCGATCATGTGCACGGGGATGCGGATGGTGCGCGCCTGGTCGGCAATCGAGCGGGTGATCGCCTGCCGGATCCACCACGTGGCGTAGGTCGAGAACTTGTAGCCGCGGCGATACTCGAACTTGTCGACCGCCTTCATCAGGCCGATGTTGCCTTCCTGGATCAGGTCGAGGAACTGCAGGCCGCGGTTGGTATACTTCTTGGCGATCGAGATCACGAGACGGAGGTTGGCTTCCACCATCTCCTTCTTGGCCTGGCGGGCCTCGCGCTCGCCCTTCTGCACGGAGTGCACGATCTTGCGGAACTCGACGATCTCGAGGCCGGTGAGCGCGGCGAGCTGGTGCACCTCGTGACGGAGGTCCTTGATCCGGTCCTTCTCGATATGGACGAAGTTCTTCCAGCCCTTGGCTGAGAGCTTCGAGACGCGGTTGAGCCAGCGCGGGTCGAGCTCCGAGCCGGTGTAGTTGCGCAGGAAGTCCTCACGCGCGACGCCATGGCTGTCGGCAAGGCGCATCAGGCGGCCCTCGTGCGACACGAGGCGCTTGTTGATGTCGTAGAGCTGCTCGACCAGTGAGTCGATACGCGCCTGGTTCAGGCGCAGCGACTTCACCTCGACGATGATCTCGTCCTTCAGCTTGCGGTATTTGCGTTCCTGGTGCGGCGACAGCGAGGGCCCGTGCGAGGTGCTCTCGAGCTGGTTCTGGATGTCCTGCTCCTGAAGCTTGCGCAGCTTCTTGTAGCTGTCGGCGATCTTGTCGAAGATCTCGACGACCTTCGGCTTGAGCTCGGCCTCGATGGCCGCGAGCGACATCTGGTTCTCGAACTCGTCGTCCTCGTCCATGTCGGCTTCGGCGGCGGCTTCGCCCGGATCCTTCTCGCCTTCGCCGGCATTGCCGGGCGCAGGCGCGGCGCGGAACGGGGTCGGCGACGGCGGCGCGGCGGGCGGCGCGACATGCGCCGGCGCAGCTCCGTTCACGACAACGGCTTCGCCGCCTTCGGCGGACGCTTCGCCGTTCTCGCCGGTCGGACCGCCGATCATCGCGGTGTTCATGCCGCCCTTGGCGTCGGGCCCGGCATAGGTCGCTTCGAGATCGATGATGTCGCGAAGGAAGATCTTGCCTTCGTTGAGCTCGTCGCGCCAGATGATGATGGCCTGGAAGGTCAGCGGGCTTTCGCAGAGGCCTGCGATCATGGCCTCGCGGCCGGCCTCGATGCGCTTCGCAATCGCGATTTCGCCTTCGCGGGACAGGAGCTCGACCGTGCCCATCTCGCGCAGATACATGCGCACGGGGTCGTCGGTGCGCTCGCCCGGCTCGCTCTTCTTGACCTCGGTGACGGCCTTCTGGGTGACCTCGACGAGCTCGTTGTCGGTCTCGTCCTCGCCGCCCTCGTCCTTGTCCTCCTCGCCGTCGCTATCGTCGGCTTCGGTGACGTTGATGCCCATGTCCGAGAGCATGGACATGATGTCCTCGATCTGCTCGGGGGAGGTCTGGTCGGACGGCAAAACTTCGTTGAGCTGATCGAAGGTCACGAAGCCGCGCTTCTTGGCCTGCTTAATCATCTTCTTCACGGCCGCGTCGGACAGATCGAGCAACGGCGACGGCGCGTCCTGGGAGTCCTTCTCCGGCGCGTCCGCTGCCTTGTCGTCTTTCTCTTTGTCCTTCGCCTGCAGCGTCTTTGCCTTGGTGGCCATCCATTGCTCCTAAACGCGCTTCATGCAGAAGGCCGAACGGCCCGCCCGCCTGAATTCACTTGAACCTGTTGTTCGACGCTCTCGCTTCGTCAGATCGCGACACGGAAAGGGCGGCGCGGATATCTCTCGCCACCCCGACCTTCTCTCTCGCCGGATTTGCCTAACGCTTCGTGAGCCTCTTTGTCGCAGCGGATGCAGGTGTAGTGCCAACAGCGATTGCGCGGATTTATTCCTGACGCGTCTGTTCTGCCTGCGGCCGCCTGGTGGCCAAAGTGCTACAAGACCGTTAAGCCTCGATTAACCCTGTTTTTGCCGCCAAACCTTGGATTTGGCGAGTCTTTTAGCGGTTCCGGTCCCGGCCGTCCGCATGATTCTTTCATCACACGCTCTTCTGGAACCGGCCCGACAGCTCGCCAAAACCCTCGATCAGGGCCTCGGTACCGTCGACTTCTCCTATCCGAGCCTTGACGTCACGCAGCCACGCCAAATTGGCCTCGCTGGGGTCCTCCCCCAAGGCCAGCTCGGCGTCCTTCAGTTCTCTAAGTAGTGAATGGTATTGCCGATGCAAGGCAACGAGCTGGTGCCAGGTGGAGAGAACGTCGTCCCGGGCGGCGCCCTCGCGGGCACCCCACACCGCCGCGGTCGTGATACCGTTCTCAACCCTTTGAAGAAGCTGTGAAAATCCACCCTTCTCGATGTCGGCTCGCATCTTCTCGGCCAGCTCGCCGGGGTCCGGCGAGTGGTGGTGGTCGTTGGCAAAGGCGGCGATGATGCCGGCCCGGAGCTTATGGGCCTCGGGATGGGCCAGCTCCAGGGCGGCGACCTCCTCAAGGTGGTCGTGCAGCAGCCAGGGGTGGTTGATCAGGATTTGCAGAATCAGGGCTTCGCGCCGGGATATGGCGCTGCGCTGGCCCTTCATGATCGGGCTGGCCGCCAGCTGGGGGCTCGCCGCCTGGTAGGGGCCGGAGGGAATAAAGGCGGGACCGGGGCCCCCACGCCGCCCTTGGCTGCCGAATCCCTGCCCCCCGAATCGATTCGCCTGCCCCCCGTTGCGCGGCTGGAAGGAGCGGCCGGAATTGCCCTGAAAATTGCCCCGGCCGGCAAATCCGCCGCGGCCGCCTTCAGGCGCGAAGGTACGCCGAAGCCGCTCGGCAAAATCGTCGCGATAATAGCGCCGCACCACCTCGTCGCGGATGCCGTTGGACAGCTCCTTGACGCGCGCCTCGAGCGCGGCGCGGCGTTCGGGCGTGGCAAAGTTGCCGCCTTCGAGCTCGCGCGACCAAATCATCTCGGCGAGCGGCTTCGCCGCCGCGATCACATCCTCGATCGCACCGCGGCCGCCCGAGCGGGCGAGATCGTCGGGATCCTGACCTTCCGGCAGCAGCGCAAAACGCAGGCTCTTGCCCGGCGCAAGAAACGGCAAGGCGAGGTCGGCGGCACGGTAAGCCGCCTTCTGTCCGGCGCGATCGCCGTCGAAGCAGAGGATCGGCTCGTCCGCCATCTTCCAGAGCAGCGCGAGCTGGTTTTCGGTCAGCGCGGTGCCGAGTGGCGCCACGGCACCTACAAAGCCTGCCGTCACCATGGCGATGACGTCGACATAGCCTTCGACCACGATCAGCGCGCTGCCATCGTGGGTGGCTTTGCGCGCGGTCTGGTGATTGTAGAGATTGTCGCCCTTGTGGAAGAGCGGCGTCTCCGGCGAATTTAGATATTTTGCCGGAACGTCCTTTTCCAGCGCGCGCCCGCCGAAGGCGATGACGCGGCCACGCAGATCCGTGATCGGGAACATCACGCGATCGCGGAAGCGATCGTAGGGCACGGGAATGTCGTTGCCGGCTACGAGCAGGCCGGTCTCGATCATGTCCTCGACGGAGACGCCGAGCTTGCCGAGATGCTCCTTCAGCGCGAAGCGCTCGGGTGGCGGCGGCGCATAGCCGAGGCGGAACTGCACTTGCGTCGCCGGCGAGATCGCACGGTCAGCGAGATAGCCGCGCGCCTTGGCGCCGGCGCGCGAGGCGAGCGTCTCGGCGAAGAATTTTGCAGCGAGCTCCATCACGTCATGCAGCGTGCGGCGCCGCTGCTCGTGCCGCGCCGCATCCGGCGTTACCGCCGGCAGCGCCAGCCCCGCCATGTTGGCGAGCCGCTCCACGGCCTCCGCGAACGGGAGGCCGTCGGTCTCCATCACGAAGGTGATGATGTCGCCGTGCTTGCCGGAGGAGAAGTCGTGGTAAAATCCCTTCTGGTCGTTGACGTAGAAGGAGGGCGTCTTCTCCTGCTGGAACGGCGACAGCCCCTTCCATTCCCGCCCGGCCTTCTTCAGCTTCACGCGCTTGCCCACGACTTCGGAGACCGAAAGCCGGGCACGAAGCTCGTCGAGGAACTGGGGCGTGAAGCGCATGGGCTCTGGGTCTGGCGCGAATCAACGTAAGTCGGGCGAAGGGTTACGGATATAGGCGCGGCCTGCCCAAAAGTCAGGTTTGTCCGGCTTATCCGGGTTATTCGACCTATGCACAGGCGTCATTCCGGGGCGATGCGAAGCATCGAGCCCGGAATGACCGCGGAAAGACTTGAACCCGGACCGGTTCCGCGCTTCCATAGGCCATGTTCAGGATGTTTCGCGGCGGCCACAGCGGGGGCTGGCGTGTGACCTCGATTTCACCCGTGGTGGGCGAGCCCCTGCCCTTCGTGCCGGCGCTGTCGGTGACCGACAGCGAGGCGATTTCATTGCCCCTGGTGCCCTCTCGCAATGCGTGGCGGCTGGTCGGCGTTGCGAGCACGACGCGCTACACTGAGCGCGCCGAGAAGCAGCAGCTCACCGCGGTGCAGGCCGAGCTCGGCCGGTTAGAGGCCACTTCCGCGGCGCTGATTCCGATCCGCAAATCGGAGGCGTGGTGGGAGCTGACGCAGGAAGAGCGCCGCAAGATCTTCGAGGACAAGTCGCACCACATCGCCAGCACTCTTCGTTTCCTGCCCGCCATCGCGCGGCAGCTCTATCACAGCCGCGATCTCGGCGGTCCCTTCGACTTCCTGACATGGTTCGAGTTCGCGCCCCCCGATGCCTCGCTGTTCGAGGAGCTGGTGGCGATGCTGAGGCAGACCGAGGAGTGGAGCTACGTCGAGCACGAGATCGACGTGCGCCTGGTGAAGGAAGTGCTGTCGGCTTAGTGATCGAACGCCGGCCACGATGAAGGTGCGATCCCTCGCTCCGCTTGCGCGGGAGAGGTGAAGTCCGCATCCGCGCCTAGTGCTCGAGAAAGCGCCCGGACTCGATGCGCGGCAGATCGGTGACGGGCCAATTGTAGACGTAAGTCCAGGCCTTCTCCGTGGTGCCATCAGGCAGCGTCACGTCGATCAGCTTGCGCAGATATTCGGTCGGCTCCGGAAAGCCCTCGCCGCAGGCCTCGTACATGTCGAGCTCGCGCAGGAGCTCATCGGGCACGCGCAATTGAAAAAGCTCACCATGGACGACATCGGAGGCCGCGTTCGACAGCAGCAATCCGGGATAATGCTTCACGAGAACGAGCCGCCCGCGACACGTCGCGTCACCCAAAAAGTCCGCATGCCCTGCAAGCAGCCGCGCCATCGGATGGTCGAAGCCGCGCATCAGGGTGCCGTAGACGAAAAGACGATCGGAGGTCATGGGGTGTCTATAGCCGTCAATCGAGCGAAACGACAGCCGCACATTTCCACGTCCGAGCGAAGTCCCGGGGGCAAGCGAGATTTGGTCTTGTGATGAATCGCCGGCAACGGCATCGTCTGGCGATCATGATGATTTTGGGTGGACCGACCTGCAAGCGATTGCTGCCCAATTTGGACGGTACCTGCTTTTTCCATAGGCAATCAGGATGGACTTGAACACGGCCGACGCGACCGATCAACTGCTCGGCGCGGGGGACATTCCGCCGGTGCATGAGGTCAATGCGGATGGGGCATCGCCTTTCCTGCTCACCTCGGATCATTACGGACGGATTCTGCCGCGCGCGCTCGGCGACCTCGGCGTCGCGGAAAGCGAGCTGACGCGGCACATCGCCTGGGACATCGGCATTGCCGGCGTCGCCGAGCGGCTGGCAAAAATGCTCGATGCGCATCTGATCGCGCAGCGCTATTCGCGGCTGGTGATCGACTGCAACCGCTCGCCCGGCGTAGCAAGCTCGATTCCCGTGATATCCGAGGCGACCGCGATCCCGCGCAACGAGGGCATCTCAGAGGGCGAGCGCGCGGCGCGGCGGCGCGAGATCTTCGAGCCCTATCACCGCCGCATCGATGCCGCGATCGACCGCCGCCTGCACGACACGCGGCCGGCGGTGCTGGTGTCGCTGCACAGCTTCACGCCGGTTTATGCCGGCGTCGCCCGGCCCTGGCACATCGCCGCGCTGTATAACCGCGACACCGTGCTGCCGCAGCTGCTGCTGAAGCATTTGCGCGCTGAAGGCGATCTCGTCGTCGGCGACAACGAGCCCTATGCGGTGAGCGACCTCAGCGACTACACCATCCCCGTCCACGGCGAAGCCCGCGGTCTCGTCAACACCGGCATCGAGATCCGCCAGGATCTGATCGCGGATCAGTCCGGCCAGCAGCAATGGGCGGAGCGGCTGGCGAGGATTTTTGCGGAGATCGAGCTGGAGTTGAAGGCGGAGCTGTTGGTGTAGGGCACGCTGCGTTCCCTCCCCCCTTGCGGGGGAGGGAACGCAGCGGAGTACGACGAAGCTGCTGAGCAACTGTCTCAGGCTCATCCGCCCCGCGTCGCGACGAACACCGCGAGCGCAGCGAAAATCGCAGCGATCCCCCACAGCAGCCAGGCGATGCGGACGGGGCCGCTTGTATCGAGCGTTGCCTCGGCCGGGTTGTCGGGATTGACGCGCACCTCGACGGTCGCGCCGTGCTTGTAGCGCGACATCAGCTTCTTCAACATCTCGTCGGACCCGGACTGCGTCCCGGCCGAGACGCGCGCGCATTCATTGGTGTAGCTGATATTCTGATAGCGATAGGTGTAGGTCACGCGCTTGCCGAACATCTCGGTGCCGCGGCGCTCGCCCGGCTCGCTGGCCTCGTGATATTGCTCGATCCCCGACAGCTTGATCGTGCCCGGCACCACCGGCCAGCGCGCCGCCTTCAACGCCTGCCGCCGCACTCCATAACCCATCAGCGCGATGACGAAGCCGAACGCGCCGAAGCCGACGACGAGGCCGGCGAGATCGGGCCGCCCGATGTGGTGCGCAAGGTAGGCATAAGTCTGGTTGAGACCGAACGCCGAGCCGAACACGATGCCAAACGCGATCGCCGTGCCGATGCCGAGGCAGCCCCACAGCCCCTTGGGCAGGTCGCGCTCGAGCACGGCCTGATCGGGATGGCGCGGATTGTAATAGACGGTGACGACACTGCCGGCGGGATATTTTGCGAGCTTCTCGGCGACCTCGAAATTGCCGAGGTCCTCGCCGATCGAGATGCGGTTACAGCTCAGCTTGCGGCTGCCGACCGGATATTCGTAAGTCACGTTCGCAAAATTGCGGCTCTCGAGCCGATAGCCTTCCTCGCGGTCGCTGTCGGACACCCTGACCTCGCGCACCTCGGCGACCGAGCGGACGACCTTGCCCGATGCCTGCGGCCAGCTTCGCGCCTCGCGCGCCTGCCAGGTCTTCACGACGGCGGCGACCAGTAACAGCCCGAGCGGTGCGAACAGCATCGCATAGACGAACCAGGGCAGATCGGGCACGGCCAAATTCCTTCGTCAGCGGCAATGCCCGATTGGACGCATCGCCGCCGCGAAGGGTTCAAGCGCGAACCGGTACGAGGGAGGTTATTTTGCCCGTGTCAGCGCCAGCCAGATACCGCCGCCGATCATGAAGCCGCCGGAGATGCGCGACATCAGCCGCGTCCGGCGGGCCGAAAAGAATTTTCGCGCGCGCCCCGCGGCGAGAGCGTAGAGCGCATCCGTCATCGCCGCGGTGACCATGAACGTGGCGCCCAGCAGCGCGACTTGCGGGAAGTGATCGCGGTTCATGTCCATGAACTGCGGAATGAAGGCGCCGAAGAAGATCAGCACTTTCGGGTTCGACAGCAGCACAAGGAAGCCTTGCAGGAAGAACCCGCCGCGCGGCGGCGCCGGCGGCTCGTCGACATTGAGGCCTTCGACCGGCGCCCAGATCAGCTTGATGCCGAGCCAGATCAGATAGGCGGCGCCGGCAAAGCGCACCCAGTCGAACCAGTAACCCATGGTCGCCATCAGCGAGGTCAGGCCGACCGCGACGATGCCGATGACGATGGCAAGCCCGGCCTGCGCGCCCGCGACATTGGTCAACGCCGCGCGCGTGCCGTGACGCAGGCCGTTGGCGACGACGAGGGTGACGATCGGCCCCGGCAGCAAGGCCAGCGCAATGCAGGCGGCGACGAAGGCGAAATAGGCTTGCATGGACATCATGGGGAGGACTCGCTGAGAGCGGTTTGGCGCATTAATGCATGACACTCACTGTCCGTCCAGCGCCGCGGTCGCCCATAGCTTCATCTCCGGCGTCTCCAGGAACGCCAGCGCTGCGCGCTGCACGGCGCCTGCTTCGCCACGCCCCTGGGCCGCAGCGACGAAGAGATCGCAGCGGCGCGAGACGGCGATGCCGATCGCGGCATGACGGACGCCGTCGGCCATATCGAGATCATAGCGCCTGGCACGACCACGCATCTCGCCAAGTCCCACTTCCTCACCCGGCGCGACGGCGGCAAAGCGCGGGGTGATCAGATCGATGTCGGCAACGCGATCGACCTCATCATCGTCGGCGACGCCGCGGTCGCAATTGCAGAAGCCGCGCTTGGCGCGCACGTAGAGCAGGGTGCCCGCGCAGACACCGTCGCAGCGGAACGCGCGGCCGGCGGGCCAGCCGTCGCGCGGGAACGGCCATGCGATTTCGCGCCAGCCCGCCGATTCCGCCGCCGGCGCCGGCGCAAGCCGATAGGCCCCGACGCCGGATGCACCGAGCGCGATGGCCACGGCCGCAATCGCCGCCCCGCGCCGCATCGTCAGTTCCTCGGCAGGCCGGCGGCCGCGCGCGCCGGTCCGGTCAGTTCGAGGATATGCAGACCGGTGTTGGCGCGGTCGACGATGTAGATGTAGCCGCGATCGTCCGTCTCGACATTGTTGGTCTGGATCGCGACCTTGCAACGCTCGCCGCCCTCGACGGGAATGCAGCGCTTGTCGGTGGCCGGCGTGATCGCGGGGATGAAATAGCCGACCTCCTTCGGATGATAGGGATCGCGGATGTCGAGCGCGCGCACGCCCGCATTGAAGAAGGCGATGAAGGCCATCTTCTTGTAATAGACCGGCGCCATGCTCTCGTTCGAGGAGTGCGAGCCGAAGCGGCCGCCGCGTTGGCAGAACTGTCCGCCCGCCTCCGGCACGGTGTAGCTCGAGATCATCATCGGCCGCGTCTCGGTGGTGACGTCGGCGAACCACACCATCTGCCGCGCCTCGCCGCATTCGTTCAAGATCGCCTCGTCGACGATCATGACGATGTCGCGGGTCTTGCCGTCCTTGTCCTCGGCGAATTCGGCGACGGGCATGTCGAGCATCGGGAACGTCGTATGCGCGCCGTTGAAGGCGGACATCGGCATGCGCGAAATCTCGGGATAGCGCAGATTGTCCGGCATCGGCTCCTTCGGCCCGTTCAGCAACTTGTCGCGATCGACGATCTGCAAAATGCCGCCCTTGTTGGTCCCGTAGCCGAAGAACACGCGATTGCCGTCGGGTCCGGTCGAGATCGGCCCGTGCAATTCGGTCGGCACGGCGCCGGTCGAGCCGGGCTCCTGGCCGGGCAGGCCAAAGTCGCGGATTTTCTGCGGATGCGCGGGATCGCTGAGGTCGTAGACCTGCGTCATGCGCCGCGTGCGCCAGTCCGGCGCGCCGGAGACGAGAAAGGCTATGCCGGTGTCGCACTCCCACCAGCTCTTGTGGGTGTCCTTCAGCCCGCCGATGCGGGTAACGAGCACGGGATTGGCGGGATCGGCGACGTTCCAGATCTCATGCGCCTCGCTGCCGAAGGTGCGGAGCATGTAGACCGCATTGGGATCGCCCTTCGGCAGCGACTTGCCGTCGCAAACCCGTACCATCTGCGCGCCGCCGGATTCGTACTTGCCTTCCTGGCCCGGCAGATGCCGCAGATATTTTGGACGCGCGGGATCGGTGACGTCGACGATGGACGTTCCGTTCGGTTCGGCCTGCCCCGTCATCGGGTTGACCGGCGCGGGCACGTCGTCGGTGCCGCCGTGATGGCCGATATAGGCGATCCAGCGATCGCCCTGATGATGGATGGTCGGCTGGTACGCGCTGCGCGCCTGCAGGTCGTTGGTGCCGACCAGCTTCATATTGGACGCTTCCGGCGGCGCGCCGATGGTCTGCTTCTGTTGTGCCTGGGCCGTGGTGCTGCAGGCGAAAAGGACAAGGCCTGCAACGAGTGGGACGCAACGGAACATCAAAGCTCTCCCGGAACCAATCTGCGTTGGCTGAGCTTCGAGGCTAGCACAGCCATTTCCGGGCGCCAAAGACACCATCTTGACATGCAACCATTTGGTTGCCTATTATCGCCGCCATGGATGAGGTCTTCAAAGCGCTCGCCGATGCGTCACGACGGTCGCTGCTGGACAGGCTTCACGCCAAGAACGGCCAGACGCTGAACGAACTCTGCGAGGGCCTCGCGATGACGCGCCAGGCCGTGACCAAGCACCTTGTCATTCTCGAAGAGGCCAACCTGGTCACGACCGTCAGGCATGGCCGCGAGAAGCTGCATTACCTCAATCCGGTGCCGATCCATCAGATCGGCGAACGCTGGATCAGGAAATTCGAGCGCGGCAAGCTCGCCGCGCTCAGCGAGTTGAAACGTCAGTTGGAGAAGCGCGATGAGTAAGCCCCAATTCGTCTATGTTAGCTATATCGAGACCACGCCGGAAAGACTGTGGGAGGCGCTGACGTCGAGCGAATTCACCAGGCAATACTGGTTCGGCGCCGAGGTCAGGTCGGACTGGAAGGTCGGCTCACCCTTCGCGCTCACGCTCGACGGCGAGGTCACCGATTCCGGCGAGATTCTGGAGGCCGATCCGCCGCGCCGCCTGTCCTACAGCTTCAAGCACCAGAAGTTCGAAGAGCTGCGCGGCGAGCCGATATCGCGCGTCGTCTTCACGATCGAACCGTTCGGCTCGCTCGTGCGTTTGACCGTGTTGCATGACGGCTTCGTCGAGGGTGGCAAATATCTCGGCGCCGTCTCCAACGGCTGGCCGGCGATCCTGTCCCAGCTCAAGAGCCTGCTCGAGACCGGCAAGCTGCTCGGCATTCCACGCGCAGCCCTCAACAAGGGATTCGACGCAAAATGAACCTCGATCAGTTCAAGCCGCTGACGGTCTACACCATCTACATCGTCTCCACGCCGGAGAAGGTGTGGGAAGCGCTGACCTCGGCCGAGTTCAGCAGGAGGTACTTTTCCGGCTTTGCGGTGGAGATGGAACGGAGGCTCGGCGGCAGTTTCATCGTGCGCGCGCCCGACGGTTCCGAGCACATCTCCGGTGAAGTCTTCGAATACGATCCGCCGAACAAGCTGACGGTGACGTGGAACGTCAACTGGCCCGACCTCGTCGCAAAGCTCGGCACCACGCTCGTCACCTACGAGATCGAGCAAGCCGGCGAGGCCGTCCGCCTCACCATGAGCGAACGCCACGACCGTGCGCTCGGCGACGACATCCTCTCCGGCGGCCGCACCGGCTGGCCCGCGATCCTGTCGGGACTTAAGAGTTTGCTGGAAACCGGCAAGGCGCCGCAGATCAAAATGACACCGCCAGCGCAGATGCTGGCGGCGTTGAAGGCGATGGGGATCAAGACGCCGTAGCGGCCGAAATCGGCGCTGTTATCGCTTCTTCTTCACCGGCGGTTGAATCTCGTCGATCTTGCGACGGCAATCCCCTTCCGAGTCGTGCGGGCCCGAGACGAAGGTCCCGCTGACCTTGATCGCGTACCAGCCTGACTCCACGCCGAGCCGGAGCGCTTCGTCTGTCTTGACGTGCCGTGGGGAGAGAGTTTGCATCATGTGCTTTCGGTTGGCGTTCGATCTCGTATCGAACCGCGGTGGAATCTTTCAGGCGTCCGCGGCACGCCTGCTGCGTCCGGCTCGCCCGCGGGAAGTGGCAATAGGCGCGACGATCGCCGTTACGACGTCGCGATGAGAAGGCTCCGCCGGTGCGAAGAATCAGTCGTTTCAAATCGCGCGCGGATCGTCGTGACGCAGCGTGTGCGCACAGACGACCGCTCTTTCCGACATTGGCGCACCGTGCGCGCAATCGCCGCAATTAGCTATCGTTTTCTCGCCCGCGCCGCGCTTTTGAAGCGCCAAATGCCGCTCTCGATCGAATAAGGCCGTGAATGCCTTGTGTTCGATCGCTTCGTAGCCATGTTGGGAGCTTAGCCAAGAGAAAGAAGTTCGTATGAAGCTCCGCGTCGGGTTCGAGATGCTGTACGAGTTCCCGCAGCCGACGCCTATGATCATGGTGCTGGGCACGCACTTCACGCGCGCCTCAGATATCGTCGTGCCCGACCTGCTGACCACCCGACCTTCGGTGGCGATCAATCCCTATCGCGACCTCTTCGGCAATTGGTGCAGCCGCATCGTTGCGCCGGCCGGCGCCTTCCGTCTTGCCGGCGATGGCGTCGTTCGCGACAGCGGCCTGCCCGACCCGGTGTTTCCGAACGCGTTTCAGCACGCCGTCGAAGCGCTGCCGGCCGACACGCTCGTCTATCTGCTCGGCAGCCGCTATTGCGAGACCGATCGCCTGTCGGATATCGCATGGAAGTTGTTCGAACACACGCCGCCGGGCTGGGCGCGGGTCCAGGCCATCTGCGATTTTGTTCATCGCCACATCACGTTCGGCCATGAGCACGCGCGCGCGACCAAGACAGCCCGGGAAGCCTACGACGAAGGCAAGGGCGTGTGCCGTGACTATGCCCATCTCGCCATCGCGTTCTGCCGCAGCATGAACATTCCGGCGCGTTACTGCACCGGCTACCTCAGCGACATCGGCACCCCACAACCGTGGCCTGCTGGAGATTTCGCCGCCTGGTTCGAGGCTTTCGTCGGTGGAAGCTGGCACATGTTCGATCCGCGCAACAATACGCCGCGGATCGGCCGCGTGCTGATTGCGCAGGGGCGCGATGCCGCAGACGTCCCGATCGTCCAGACCTTCGGTCCGAATACCCTGCTCAATTTCAAGGTATGGACCGACGAGGTTGCCTGATGACAGACAGCACCCCAGCGCTCACCGCCGATGAATTTGCGTCCTTGGCCCTGGTCGGCAAGGGTCAAGGCGACATTCCGCACGCGCACGGCGAACGTCTGGCCAATTTGGGTTATGCGATCAGGCGGCTCGGCGAACTCGAGCTGACTTCATCCGGCGCTCGCCGCCTGGCAACGGGCGAATAGCTCGCTTCCGTTGCATCCGGCTCCCCTCTTACGGCACCGGTACCACCAGCCGCCGATAGAGATGCCACGTCGCATGCCCGAGCACGGGCAGCGTCACGACCAGTCCGAGAAAGTACGGCAGCGCCGAGACGATCAGCAGCATCACGATCACCGCGGCCCACGAGATCATCGGCAGCGGGCTGGTCACCACCGCACGCACGCTCGTCACCATGGCGGTGACGAAATCGACCTCGCGGTCGAGCAGCAGCGGAAACGACACCACCGTCAGCGAGAACAAGATCAGCGACAGCGCGGCACCGACCGCGTTGCCGATGACGAGGAACAGCAGGCCCTCATTCGTGGTCAGCACCACCGTCATGAATTCCTGCAAGCTAGAGAACGAGGCGTGCAGGCCGAGCAGCAGCGCGATGAGCAGCCGCACCTGGTACATCCAGATCACGAACACGAACAGCGTGACGAAGGCCATCCAGCCGATCTCGCTGCGCGCGCGTATCGCCGACCAGATCGCGCCGAAGGAGACCGGCTCGCCGCGCTCGCGGCGGCGGCTGACCTCGTAGAGGCCGATCGCCACGAACGGCCCGATCAGCGCAAAGCCGGCCGCAAGGGGATAGACGAGATAGACCATGCCGAAGGCGGTGAGGCAGAGCATGATGGCGATGCCGCCGCCTGCGTAGAGCGCGCCGAAGCAGAGTCCGTAGAGCGGCAGCGCCTGGAAATCGCGCAAACCCTCGACCAGCGCCTCGGCGATGTCGGTCGCCGCCACGGGACGCACCACCGGATCGACTTTGCCCGAGATCGACATGCGGCTCCTCTCCTCGTCACCGGCACGATCTCCGTCGCGCGCGATCCCGATATTAGCGCCCTCGCGACCTGCGCGCACGCGCGCGTTGATTGCGGGATGACGGTATCCCGGGAGGCCCGACACCAGCCCGACAGAGCCTCGCGGGCGAACCTTCCGGGGACTCATCCGTGATGTGCGCGGCCGAAATTTTCCGCGCGAGGGCTTTTTCGGCGCGATGCCTATGGACTGGGCGGAGGGTGGTGCCGCAGATTGCATCTTCGAACCAGCACGCGCGACGACCAAATTGGACCGCCCGACCGATGAGCTTGCGTACCCGGCTACTGATACTCGTCATTGCGGCCATGCTGGTGCCGGCCATCCTCGTCGGCTTACGTTTCGTGCAAAATCGCAGCAGCGAAATCAACGCGGCCCTGGCCAATCTGACCGCGACAGCCGACGACATTGCGAGCGACCTGGACGAGAAGATCCAGGGCACCGCCCAGCTTCACTATGGTCTCGCCCGTGCACGCGATCTCGACACGCGCGACAAGGCGGCGTGCTCGGCGTTCCTGTCGGAAGTGCGCGAGGAATACCCACAGTTCACCGGGATATTGACCATCGATCCCGACGGTAGCCTGTTCTGCGATTCGCTGCGGACCAACCGCACCCTCGACCTCCGGGATCGCGCCTATTTCAAGCAGGCCCTGGCGTCGCGCGGCATCGCGCTCGAGCCGGTATTCGGCCGGCTGACCGGCCTATCGGTGCTCCAGATCGCCTATCCGGTGCGATCGGAGACGGGCGCCCTGAAGCTGATCCTGCTCGCATCCTTCAACCTGCGCAAATTCGCGGAGTTTCACGACAAGCGGCTGCTCGGCCAGAAGGAGATCCTGCTCCTCGACAGCAAGGGAACGGTTCTGGTCGCCCCCTCCCGCGGAGGATGGACCGAGCCGGTCGGCACGTCGGTCGCGGGATCCGATCTGCTCCGCTTCGCTGCAACGCCGGACCGGAAGGCGTATCAGGAGGTGACCGATCGCGACGGCCGGACGCATGTCTGGGCTGTCGCCGCGCGCTCGCCTTCGACCCGCGATGCCGGCCTCTACATCATGGTCGGACGGTCCAAGGACGGACTGGTCGCCGCGGCGAATCGCCGGCTCTACGAGGATGTGGCGATACTCGCGGTGGCCTCGCTGCTGCTGCTCGCGGCCGTCTGGATCCTTGCAACCGTGAGCGTCGGGCGCCAGGTCGGACGTCTCGCCACCATGGCGAAGAAACTTGGGCTCGGAGATCTCAGCGCGCGAATTCCGCCTCCCCACCCGGGCGGCGAACTGGGCGGATTGATGACCCTGCTCAACGACACCGCCGAGTCGCTCGAGCAGCAACGCGCCGCCATCGCCGACCTCAGCCACAAGCTCAGCCAGTCCCAGAAGATGGAAGCCATGGGCCAGCTTACCGGCGGCGTGGCGCACGATTTCAACAATCTTCTAACCGTCATCCTCGGCAACTCCGAGCATCTTGCCGACAGGCTGGCCGGCAACGAGGAATTGCACCGGATCGCCAACGACATCGCGACCGCCGCCGAGCGCGGCTCCGACCTGACGCGGAGCCTGCTCGCCTTCGCGCGCAAGCAGCCCCTGAGGCCGCGAGACATCGACATCGCCGCGAAGATTCACGAGATGGAGCAGCTGTTGCGCCGGCCCCTGGGCGAGCACATCGAATGCACCTTCGCGCTCGAACCGGATGTGTGGCTGACCAGCGTCGATCCCGGCGAGCTGACAACTGCGCTGCTCAATCTCGTGCTCAACGCGCGCGACGTCATGCCGCTCGGCGGCAAGCTGACGATCGAGGCGCGCAACACCTCGCTCGGTGAATCCGACCTTGACGTCAACGGCGAACCGCGGCCGGGCGACTACGTCATGGTGGCCGTGACCGACACCGGCAGCGGCATGACCGCCGAGGTGGCGAGCCGGGCGTTCGAGCCGTTCTTCACCACCAAGGAGGTCGGCAAGGGCACCGGGCTCGGCCTGAGCATGGTCTACGGCTTTGTGCGGCAATCCGGCGGCGTTGTGCAGATGCAGTCCGAACCGGGACAAGGCAGCGTCGTCAGGCTGTTCTTTCCCCGCCTTGCAACGCCACCGAACGAGCAGCCGTCACCCGCGGAACGGATCGTCGCCCCCGACGGAAGCGAGACCATTCTTGTCGTCGAGGACGACGACATGGTTCGGGCCTATGTCGAGAGCGAGCTGAAGACCCTCGGCTATCGCGTCATCGCGGCGTCGAACGGTCCCGCGGCTCTCGAACTGTTGCGCCGCCCCGGCGACATCGACCTGCTGCTCACCGACGTCGTGATGCCCGGCGGCATGTTCGGGCCGGAGCTTGCCAGGCAAGCGACCAGCTTGCGGCCCGGGCTCAAGGTGCTCTTCACCTCGGGCTACACCCAAAATCCCGTCAAGACGCCCGACGGGGTCGGCGACGCCCGCATCCTGACAAAACCGTTCCGGCGGAAGGATCTTGCCGCGATGCTGCGGTCCGCCCTGTCGGCGTCGCCGCGCTGAAATCAGGAAGAGAACGCCAGCCGGAGCGCTACGCCGAGATTGGCTACGAACAGAGCCGCGTCGATGACGAAGATCCTGAGCATCGGACCTTTCAGCACAGGCCAGTAGGCCACCCCGACGCGCCCACCGCGCATCAGGACCGGAAGGTTATAGGCGAACTGGCTGAAGTGGCAGGCGGCAAAGAACAGGAACAGCGCGAGCTGGGCCTCGATCGGCTGGAAGAAAGCCGGACGAGCGGCCAGAAGGTAGAACGACAAAAGCCCGATCGGCAGATTCATCCCGCCCAGGAACGCCACGCTGGCCGCCAGCGTCGGCGCGATCGGATTGCTGCGCTCTTCGCGCGGCAGGAGTATCTTCAGCGTATTGCCCTGCGCGACGCTGAACTGGATGAACGCGCCGCCGAACCAGAGTGTGTTGAGGAGCAGGACGAAATCCGAAAGGTGCATGATCATTTTCCGTAGAAGGCTTCGCTGCGCACCACACGGCCCGCATCGTCGAAATCCATGAACTCGCTGGCGCGCGTGTCGCCGAGCTGCCACCACACCGTCACGCGCGCGATCGCCTCGTCCCAGCTCCAGCTCAGGATCTTGAGGTCGGCGCTTTCGATGTGGCCATAAGCCTCGCGCCAATAAGCGCGGATGTTCTCGGCGCCGGTGACGACCGGAGAACCGGTCAGTGATAGTGCCAGAGGGCTGCGCATCTGCGCATCGTCAGCGAAATGCGCGACGACCGCGTCGATATCGACCCGGCACCAGCTCGCACACCATGCCGCGACGAAGCGCTCGGCGGCTGCGCGATCCATTGTCCGTCCGCTCATGGCGGAGCCCTCCCCTGGCTCGTTGCCGGGAAAGTGGCAAAGCTCGCACCTCATGTCAACTATGTTGACTTCAAGAATCGTCAGTTGTTGTCGGCGATCGCCCCCATGACGGCCATCCATGCCGCCGCACCCGAAGCCCCGGCACGGTCGAACGCTTCGCGCAGGACCTTGCGCTCGTGATCCGATGCCTTTTGCTCGATGCGTCGCCCGGCCTCCGTCAGGCGCAGCAGCTTGGAGCGATGCTGCTCGGGTGCCCGCTTCGACGTCAGGAGCTTGCGCTCCAGCAGCAGGTTGAGCGGCCGGTTCAGGGCTTGCTTGGAGATGCCGAGGATCTCGATCAGCGAGCCGATCGCGATATCGGGACGGCGCGCCACCACGTAGAGGATGCGGTGGTGTGGACGCGACAGGCCCTGCTTCGCAAGATATTCATCGGCCTCCAGCGTCATCCCGCGCCAGCCGTAATACATCAGCTCCAGCGCCGCATCGAGATCGTGCAGTTTCGGAAGTGAGGCGCGGTGAAGCCCCGCAGCTTGAGACGTCTTTGCCATTGTCTGAAAGAGCCTAACCTCGCGCCCGCAGCTCGCGCCGCAGCACCTTGCCCGTGGCCGTCATCGGCAGTGTCTCCGCGAACTCGACGAAGCGCGGATATTCGTGCGCGGCGAGTTGCACCTTCACGAACTCCTGGATCTCGCGCGCGAGCGTGTCGCTTGCCGCGAAGCCGGGACGCAGCACGATCCAGGCCTTGATCGATTCGGTGCGGATCGAATCGGGGATGCCGACCACCGCCGCCATCGCCACCGACGGATGCTTCATCAGCGTGTGCTCGATCTCGGACGGGCCGACGCGGTAGCCGGCGGTGGTGATGACGTCGTCCTCGCGGCTGACATACCAGAAATAGCCGTCCTCATCCCGCGTACCGAGATCGCCGGTCAGCAGGAATTCGCCGGCATATTTCTTCGCCGTCGCGTCCGGATTGCGCCAGTATTCGAGCATCGTGCACGGGCATGGCTGGCGCACGCCGATGATGCCGCGCTGCCCCGTCGGCAGCTCCTCGCCCTTGTCGTTGACGATGCGGACGTCGAAGCCCGGCGTCGCCTTGCCCATCGAACCCGGGCGGATCGGAAACAGGTTGGAGTTGCTGCCGATCACGAGATTGCACTCGGTCTGACCGAACACTTCATGCGCATCGATGCCGAATGTCTCGCGCACCCAGCCGAGCAGCTCGCCGCCGAGCGATTCACCGCCGGTGAAAATGCTGCGCAGCTTGACGTCCGGATGCTTCACGCCGGCCTGCCGCATCAGCTTCAGCGCGGTCGGCGGCAGGAAGACGTTGCGGACACCGAGGTCGGCCATCATCTGCATCGCCGCCTGCGGCTCGAACTTTCGCGCACGGTGACCGACCAGGGGGATGCCGTGATACCAGAACGCGAACAGGCCGTTGACGAGGCCGCCGATCCACGCCCAGTCCGCCGGCGTCCACATCAGATCGCCGGGGCGCGGCAGGAAGTTGTGGCACATCTCGACATTCGGCAGGTGGCCGAGCACGACGCGATGCGCATGCAGCGCGCCCTTCGGATTGCCCGTCGTGCCTGACGTGTAGATGATCAGGGCGGGGTCGTCGGCGGAGGTGTCGACGGTCGCAAAGTCCTCGGACGCGGTTTCGATCGCCGACCAGAACGGTTTTGCACCGGCATGGACGGCGCCGCTCGTGACATAGATGTCCTGCAGATAGGGCAGCCGATCGCGGATCTTCGTGAGCTTCTCCCAGCCCGCCTCATCAGTGATGATGGCCCTTGCTTGCGAATTCGACAGGCGGAATTCCAGCGCGTCCTCGCCGAACAGCGCGAACAGCGGGATCGAGATCAGCCCGGATCGGAACGCGGCCATATGCGCGATCGGCAGCTCCAGCGACTGCGACAGGAACACCGCGACGCGGTCGCCGCGCACGAGCCCATCGGCCTTCAGCACATTGGCGAAGCGGCGCGACATCTCCGCGACCTCGTCGAACGAGGTGCGCGTGGTTGCGCCGTTCTCGTCGACATAGAGCAGCGCGAGGCGGCCCGTGCCGTCGGCATGGCGGTCGCAGCACGCTTCCGCCATGTTGAAGCGCGCCGGGACGTCCCAGCGGAAGTTGCGATAGAGCTCGTCGTAGGTTGCGGCTTCGGTCAGCATGGTCGTTTCCCGGCAGCGTCGTCACAGCCGGGCGTGTCCCGGCCATCCACGTTCTTGTTTCGACCTGAGTTTAAGCGCGTGGGAGCCCGGGACAAGCCCGGGCATGACGATGCGGAGGCATCCCCTAACGGCGCACCGTCTGGAAGAATTTCCTGACGTCGCCAACATACAGCTCCGGCTGCTCGAATGCGGCGAAATGCCCGCCCTTCTCCATCTCGCTCCAGTGCGTGATGTTGGGAAAGTTCGGCTCCATCCAGCGCCTGACCGGCGTGATGATCTCCTTGGGGAACACGGCGACGCCGGTCGGCACGTTGACCCTAGGCGTGGTGCGGCGTTTGCCAAAACTCTCCCAGTAGAGCCGCGCTGAGGAGGTCGCCGTCTCCGTCGCCCAATAGAGCATGACGTTGTCGAGCAGCTCGTCCTTGTCAAAAATGTTTTCAGGATGGCCGTCGCAATCGGTCCAGGCCCAGAATTTTTCCAAAATCCAGGCCGCCTGCCCGCTTGGCGAATCCGTCAGGCCATAGCCGAGCGTCTGCGGCCGCGTCGATTGCTGCTTGGAATAACCGGAATCGAGATCGACATAATGCTTCAGGCCGGCGAGCGCGCTCTTCTCTTCCGCCGTCGGCTCGCCCTCGACCTTCGGTGCCGCGTTGAAGGCGAGCGTGATGTGAATGCCGGCGCAATGCTCGGCGTCCTGCGCGCCCAGCGATGTCGTCACCGCCGAGCCCCAGTCGCCACCCTGCGCGCCGTAACGCGCGTAGCCGAGCCGATCCATCAGCTTCGCCCAGGTCGCGGCGATGCGGTCGACGCCCCAACCGGTGGTCTTTGGCTTGGCGGAGAAGCCAAAGCCCGGCAGCGACGGGCAGATCACGTGAAACGCATCCGCAGGATTACCGCCATGCGCGGCAGGATCGACCAGCGGCGCGATCACCTTCTGGAATTCGACAATCGACCCTGGCCAGCCATGGGTGATGATCAGCGGCAGCGCCGATGGCTCCTTCGAGCGCGCATGCAGGAAGTGGATGTCGAGCCCGTCGATCTCGGTGGTGAACTGGTCGAAGCGGTTGAGCTTTGCCTCGCGGGCGCGCCAGTCATAGCTGTTGGCCCAGTAGGCGCAGATCTCCTGAATCCATTTCAGCGGCGCGCCCTGGCTCCAGTCCTCGACCAGCTCCGCCTCCGGCCAGCGCGTGCGGGCGAGGCGGGATTTGAGGTCGGTGAGAATGTCGTCGCTGATGGCGATGCGAAACGGTTTGATGGCGCCGGTCATCGGTTGCCCCCGATTGTTTCTGCGGGAGAGAGTAGACCGGATTGCAGCGCCATCAAAGGTGCCCCTTCTCCCCTTGCGGGAGAAGGTGGCGCGAAGCGCCGGATGAGGGGTTTCGCTCCGCGGAAACTACTGCGAGAGGGTCGCCCGCGGAGAGAGACCCCTCACCCGCCTCGCTTCGCGAGGCACTCTCTCCCGCAAGGGGAGAGGGAAGAAGCTAGCCCGTCAGCGCGGCCTTCACCAGGCCGCTGGCCTTGCCGAAATCCATCTGGCCGGCGTACTTCGCGCGCAACACCGCGATCACCTTACCCATGTCCTTCATGCCGGCAGCGCCCGTCTCCACGATCGCATCCGCGATCACCTTCTTCACTTCGTCGTCCGACATCTGCTTCGGCAGATAGGCCGAGATCACCGCGATCTCCTCGCGCTCCTGGGCAGCGAGCTCGGCACGGCCGCCCTTGTCGTAGAGCTCGACCGACTCCTGGCGCTGCTTGATCATCTTCTGAAACACGCCGAGCAGGTCGGCGTCCGACAGCGGCGGCTTGCCGTTGCCGCGCGCCTCGATGTCGGCGTTCTTGATGGTCGAGTTGACCATGCGCAGCGTGGAGAGCTTGCGCTCCTCCTTGGCCTTCATGGCCTCCTTGACCGCGTTGTTGATGTCGTCGCGCAGCATGATCGTGATCCCTTCGAATATCCGACGCCTGATCTAGGCCGTTCGCGGCCCCGAGACAACCGGGGCTCCCAGCCATTCGACCAGCGCTCGCGTCGTCGCCTCGGGCTGCTCCGGCTGCGGCAGATGTCCGCAATTGGCCAGGATCACCAGCCTCGCGCCCGCTATGCCCTCCGCCATCTCCTTGGAGAACGCGTTCGGAATCGTGTTGTCCTGATCGCCTGTCAGCACCAGCGTCGGGCATTTGATCGTCGCCAGCGTCGGCCGTGAATCCACCCGCGCAATGATCGCGGTCTGCTGCCGCAGATAGCCTTCGACGCCGACGTCCTCGCCCTGCTCGTGCACGAGCTTCCGAATGCCGGCATCGTCGTGGCGCGAGGGATGCACCAGCTCGGGAAACATCTCCTCGCGCGCCGCGCTCAGCTCGCCGCGCCTCGCCCGTTCCATCAGGCCGCGGCGGCGCGCGGTCGCTTCCGGTGTATCGGGCCGGGCCTGGGTGTTGATCAGCGCGAGCTTCAAAACCCGCTCGGGCGCCTGGCGCATGATCTCGAGCGCGATATAGCCGCCCATGGAGTGGCCGGCGAGCGCAAAGCGCGGCGGGGCCTCGCTCAGCACGCGCCGGGCGATCGCCGCCATGCTGTCGTCGCGGATATGGTTGGCAATCATCACCGGGCCGAACCGCCAGAGTGCCGGGACAACCGGGGCGTAGATCCGGGCCGAGGAGGCCAACCCCGGAACCAGCAGAAGCGGGGTGGTCTGGTCCATTATTGCCTCGCGAGCCCGGGAAATTGGCGGAAATTATCCTCCCAAGCTTAAGTGCCTGAGGGGACCTGTCAAATATGCAAAAACGCATGTGAATCGGCGCTCGTCCGCTTTGACGGCGGCGCCGGCCCGGACTATGAACCGGGCTCATGACACAACATGACAACGATACCGCCTGGCCGGACCACAAACCGACCGCGCTCCTCGTGCTCGCCGATGGCACGGTGCTTGAAGGCTTCGGTCTCGGCGCCGAAGGCCATGCCGTCGGAGAGGTCTGCTTCAACACCGCGATGACCGGCTATGAGGAGATCCTCACCGATCCCTCCTATGCCGGCCAGCTCATCACCTTCACCTTCCCGCATATCGGCAATGTCGGTACCAACGAGGAAGACATCGAGACGGTGAACATGGCCGCGACGCCGGGTGCGCGTGGCGTGATCCTGCGTACCGCGATCACCGATCCCTCGAACTACCGCGCCACCAAGCATCTCGACGCCTGGCTCAAGGCGCGCGGCATCATCGGCCTTTCCGGCATCGACACCCGCGCATTGACCGCGCTGATCCGCAGCAAGGGCATGCCCAACGCCGTGATCGCGCATGCCAGGAACGGCGAGTTCGACCTGCATGGCATGAAGGAAGAAGCGCGCGAATGGCCGGGCCTCGAGGGCATGGACCTCGTGCCGATGGTCACCTCGGGCCAGCGCTTCACCTGGGACGAGACGCCCTGGCTGTGGGACAAGGGTTTTGGCCGCCAGGACAAGCCCGAGTTCAACGTCGTCGCCATCGACTACGGCATCAAGCGCAACATCCTGCGCCTGCTCGCCGGCGTCGGCTGCAAGGTGACGGTGGTGCCAGCGACGACCTCATCGGAAGACATTCTGGCGATGAAGCCGGACGGCGTGTTCCTGTCCAACGGCCCTGGCGATCCGGCCGCGACGGGCAAATACGCGGTGCCGGTGATCCGGGACGTGATCAAGTCGGGCACACCGACCTTCGGCATCTGCCTCGGTCACCAGATGCTCGGCCTTGCCGTCGGCGCCAAGACCAAGAAGATGCATCAGGGCCATCACGGCGCCAATCATCCCGTGAAGGACGAGACCACCGGCAAGGTCGAGATCACCTCGATGAACCATGGTTTTGCGGTGGACGAGGCGACGCTGCCGAAGGGCGCGACGCAGACCCACATCTCGCTGTTCGACGGCTCCAATTGCGGCATTCAGCTCGACGGCAAGCCGGTGTTCTCGGTGCAGTACCACCCCGAGGCCTCGCCGGGCCCGCGCGACTCGCACTATCTGTTCCAGCGCTTCGCGGACCTGATGCGGCAGAAGAAGAGCGCGTAACGCTGGCTCTCCTGCAGTTGCCTTGACGACATCGAGCCCGGGCCTTGACCCGGGCTCTTGTCGTTCCGGGCTCGACGCTGCGGTTCGCCTGGACGCAAGGAACGTCGTCTCACGCCCCTCGTTGATTCCTGCTACGCTCACGCAGGAGCCCTGCCATGTTCGTTGTCCGCGACAATGCCGAGCCACGCGCCATCGTGTTCAAAGATGACGGGCTCGTGCCGAACAACATCCTTCCCTTCCTGGTCTATCGGGATGCGGTGAAGCTCGATTCCAGGCGCCCCGAGGCGACCATCGAAAACCTGTTCGAAGCGAATAGCTGGGGCGGCACGTGGCGCAACGGCGTCTACGACTATCTGCACTATCACGCGACGGTGCATGAGGTGCTCGGCGTCGCGCGTGGCAGTGCCCGCGTCCGCTTCGGCGGCGACCATGGCCAGGAGCTGGAGATCAAGGCGGGCGACATCGCGATCCTGCCGGCCGGCACGGGGCATCAGTGCATCAGTGCGAGCGACGATTTCTGCATCATCGGGGCCTATCCGCCGGGATCGAAGATGGTGGTGACGCGGGCAACGCCGGAAAACCACGCCAGGGCACTGAAGACAATTCCCGAGGTCGCGCTGCCGCCGGCCGATCCGGTGACGGGCAAGAACGGGGCGTTGATGAGGCTGTGGAGCCGGCCATAAGCGCGACGCCGTAGGGTGGGCAAAGCGGAGCGTGCCCACCAATCAGTTCAAGCCGCAAGGACGGATGGTGGGCACGGCGCGCAAGAAGCGCGCCTTTGCCCACCCTACGGCAATGTCCCTTACGCCTCGTTGCCGCCTTCCTGGCGGGTGGCCTCGAACAGGAACCACGTCCGGCGCTCGGTCTCGTCGATGAAGTTTTCGAGGATGCTGGCGCTGGCGACATCGCCGGCGTCGTCGCAGACCTCGTGCGCCTTGCGCATCGCGCTTGCGACGTGCTTGTTGTCCTGCATCAGCTCGCGCAGCATCTCGCGTGGCGGGACGTAGTCCTCGTTGTTGTCCTTGATGGTCTGGAGCTTGGCGACCTGGCCGATCGACTTCAGCGTGGTGCCGCCGATCTTGCGGACGCGTTCGGCGAGCTGGTCGGTGGTGGCGAAGATCTGGTCGGACTGCTCGTCGAGCAGCAGATGATAATCGCGGAAATGCCGGCCGCTGATGTGCCAGTGGAAATTCTTGGTCTTCAGATAGAGCGCGAACGCATCGGCCAGAAGCACGTTGAGCGCCTCAGAGACCTTCTTGACCCCATCGGGCGACAGATCGGTGGGGGTATCGAGATCGGGCGAGACCTTGGTGGGGGCTTTGCTCACGGGAAACCTTCCTGTTAGGACGCGGACATTGACGGCGCGCCGTCGCACCCCTAACGCAAGGCGGGCAGCGCCGGTTCCTTGACAGGAACCGTTTGGCCGGGACCTACGAAATACCATGGACGATTGGATCGATTATTACGACTCCACGCATACGATCTATGTCAGCAAGCTGCATCGCGACTTGCACTTCCAGATCATCGCGCGGGACATCATCGGCTACATCTCATCGCCCGAGGCGACCGTGCTCGACTATGCCTGCGGCGAGGCGCTGTCGGCGAGCCAGGTGGCCGCGGCCTGCGGCAAGCTGATTCTCGCCGAGCCCGCCCCCGGCGTGCGTGGCCGGCTGATCGCGCGATTTGCCCCGAACACCAAGATCCGCGTCCGCTCCCTCGACGACGTCCGCAAAATGCAGGACCAGTCGATCGACCTCGCGGTGATGAACTCGGTCGCGCAATACATGACGCCGGACGAGCTCGATGCCGCGCTTGTCAACATCCGGCGATTGCTGACCTCGTCCGGCAAGCTCGTGCTCGGAGATATCTTGCAGCCCAATGTCGGCATGTTCAGGGATGTGATGGCGCTGCTCAGCTTCGGCCTGCGTCACGGCTTCCTGAAGGACGCGCTGATCGGGCTGATCAGCACCGCGCTGTCAGATTACCGTCATCTGCGCACGCGCATCGGGCTTCAGCGCTATGGCGAGGACGAGATCGTCGCCAAGCTGACCGCGGCGGGCTTCTCTGTCCAGCGCGCCCACACCAATATCGGCCATAATCGCTGGCGCATGACCTTCATCGCGCGGCCGCCTCTGGTCCGTTAAGCATAATGACTGCCCGAGGTGGCTTGTCACACGCTGATAGGTAAAGATCGCCGCGGCCCGGTGGCGGAAGCGTCTACGCGAGGGCGGTGCAACGCTCTTCATCCTGGTTCAAATCCAGGCCGGGTCTCCAGCCTTCGCTGGCTCCGCCAGCTTCGGCTAGGCAAGCCGTATCGTGCGAAGGCTGCCTCGGCGAAGCCCGAAGGGCGAAGACGGGCACGCTTCGACGGACCGCCCAAAGCAAATTCTCGAAAACTCGCAAACTTCAATCCATTTCAACCGTTTCGCACTCCGACAGCAGCTGTAGCCGGTCGACATCCTTGGCTGCGGAGCTGAGCACAGCATCGAGCAGCCCCGGAAAGCGCGCGTCCAGATCCTCGCGGCGGAGCCGCATGAAGCGGTTGGTGCCCGCCACGCGCGTCAGCATCAGGCCGCATTCGCGCAGCTTGGCGAAGTGGTAGGCGAGGTTGGATTTGCCGGAAAGGCCGCTGAAGTCGCCACAGCAGAGTTCGCTGCTGACACGTTCCTGCTGGGCGAGCTGATAGACGATGGCCAACCGGATCGGATCGCTCAGGCAATCCAGAACCATCGGCAGCTCGATCTGCTCGCGGGTGGGATGAAGGGGTGTGCGGCTCATGGTGAGGAATCATAGCAAATTGGCCGCGTTGTTCAATAGTTCTTGAACCAATTGACTTCTTAGCCTTTGCATTCAATAGTTCAATAAACGTTGAACATAGGGATATTGTCCAATGAGCGTGTTCTGGCTGGCTCTCGCGGCCTTCGCGATTGGTACCGAAGGCTTTGTCATTGCAGGGCTTTTGCCGTCGATCGCCGCCGATCTTTCGATTTCCGTCCCTGCCGCCGGCCAATTGGTCACCGCCTACGCCCTCACCTATGCGGTGGGTTCGCCGATCCTGGCGGTGACGCTGAACAATATCGACCGCCGCACCGTGCTGGCCCTCGCGCTGACGACCTTCATTGCCGGAAATCTCGTCGCGACGGTGGCTTCCAGCTACGCCCTGCTGCTGGCCTCCCGCATGCTGATGGCGCTGGGCTCCGGACTGTGCATGCCGACGGCGCTCGCCGTATCGGTGGCGGTCGCCGCGCCCGAACGGCGCGGCCGCGCGGTGGCGCTGGTCACCTCGGGCCTCACGGTTGCAACCGTGATCGGCGTCCCGCTCGGCAATCTCGTCGGCAGCCTGCTCGGATGGCGCGCGACCTTTGCCATGGTGGCCCTGATCGGCGCGGTTGCGCTTGCCGGCCTGCTGCTTGGCCTGCCCCGCGGCCTGCCGCGCAACACCGCCTCGCTCAGCGAACGGCTGGCGGTGGCGCGTCACAGCAATGTCGTGATCGCGCTTCTGATCACGATCCTATGGGCGCTCGGCGGCTTCACTGTGTTCACCTACTTCGCGGTCCCGCTGCGCGGCCTCGGCTTCGACGCCGCGCAGATCAGCCTCGCGCTGCTGGTGTTCGGCGGCGCCGCCGCCATCGGGAACATGCTGGGCGGTGTCCTGGCCGACCGGCTCGGCACGCTCGCCACCGCAGGCCTCGGGCTCGCCGGCATGGCGAGCGCCCTGATCCTGCATTCGCTGGTCCTGAAGTTGATGCCCGGACAGGCGCATTATGCGGTGCTGGGCGCGATCTTCCTCTGGGGCATCTCGGGCTGGGCGTTCTATCCGGCTCAGATCGCCAGCATCATCCGGATCGAGCCGCAGGCCTCGATGATCGCACTCTCGCTCAACGCCTCCGCGATGTATCTCGGCTTCGCCATCGGCGGGGCCCTGGGCGGCGCGGTGCTGGCCACCCTCTCGCCAACCGACCTTGGCTGGATCGGCGGATCGAGCGTTGCGGCCTCGCTGCTGGTGCATCTCGCCCGTGGCTGGCAGGCACGGCCAAAACCCGTCAAAATTGCCGGTTGATGGGCGTTTTTCGGGGTTTCGCCGCCCCGAAAACTGGTCTAAGACCCACCCGCGCGCGAGGGGAGACCCCGCGCTCTCGGCTCAAGGGGACGCGCGGCAAGCGCGCCCTTTTTTTGTGCCCAAAATCCACTTCGGCGAGAGTTGATGCCCAAACGTACAGACATCACCACCATCCTGATCATCGGCGCCGGCCCCATCGTGATCGGCCAGGCCTGCGAGTTCGACTATTCGGGCACGCAAGCGGTGAAGACGTTGAAGGAGGAGGGCTATCGCATCGTCCTCGTCAATTCCAACCCGGCCACCATCATGACCGACCCGGAATTGGCCGACGCCACCTACATCGAGCCGATCACGCCCGAGATCGTCGCCAAGATCATCGAGAAGGAACGTCACGTCATTCCCGGCGGCTTCGCGCTGCTGCCAACCATGGGCGGACAGACCGCGCTGAACTGCGCGCTGTCGCTGCGCCGGCAGGGCACGCTGGAAAAGTTCGACGTCGAGATGATCGGCGCGACCGCGGATGCGATCGACAAGGCGGAAGACCGTCAGCTATTCCGCGAGGCCATGACCAAGATTGGACTTGAGACGCCAAAGTCGCGGCTCGCCAACGCGTCCGAGTTGAAGAAGTCCTTCCGCGACAAGCACCGGGCCGAACGCGAGAAGCTGTCGGGTGCCGCCCTCGAGGAACACGAACGGCAATGGGTGCTCGGCGAAAGCGACCGCCGCAAGCGCTACCAGGAATACGCGCTCGGCCAGGCGCTGATGGCACTGTCCGAGATCGGCCTGCCCGCGATCATCCGTCCCTCCTTCACGATGGGCGGCACCGGCGGCGGCATCGCCTACAACAAGGAAGAATTCCTCGACATCATCGAGCGCGGCCTGGATGCGTCTCCGACCAACGAAGTGCTGATCGAAGAATCCGTGCTCGGCTGGAAAGAGTACGAGATGGAGGTCGTGCGCGACAAGAAAGACAATTGCATCATTGTCTGCTCGATCGAGAACCTCGATCCAATGGGCGTGCACACGGGCGACTCCATCACGGTCGCGCCGGCGCTGACGCTGACCGACAAGGAATACCAGATCATGCGCGACGCCTCGCTGGCGGTGCTGCGCGAGATCGGCGTCGAGACCGGCGGCTCCAACGTGCAGTTCGGCGTCAATCCCGAAGACGGCCGCATGGTCGTGATCGAGATGAATCCGCGCGTGTCGCGGTCGTCCGCACTGGCCTCGAAGGCCACCGGCTTTCCGATCGCAAAGGTCGCCGCCAAGCTCGCGGTCGGCTACACGCTGGACGAGATCGCCAACGACATCACCGGCGGAGCGACGCCGGCCTCGTTCGAGCCGACCATCGACTACGTCGTCACCAAGATTCCGCGCTTCGCCTTCGAGAAATTCCCGGGCGCGTCGACCACGCTGACCACGTCGATGAAGTCGGTCGGCGAAGTGATGGCGATCGGCCGTACCTTCCAGGAGAGCCTGCAGAAGGCGCTGCGCGGACTCGAGACCGGCCTGACCGGGCTCGACGAGATCGAGATCGAGGGGCTAGGCCAGCACGACGACAAGAACGCGATCCGCGCCGCGCTCGGCACGCCGACGCCGAACCGGCTGCTCCAGGTCGCCCAGGCCATGCGGCTCGGCTGGTCGAACGAGGACATCTTCAACTCCTGCAAGATCGATCCGTGGTTCCTCAGCGAGATGCGCGGCATCGTCGACATGGAGGAGAAGGTCCGGAAGAACGGCCTGCCGGGCAACGCCTTCGGCATGCGCACGCTCAAAGCCATGGGCTTCTCCGATGCGCGGCTCGCTGTGCTCGCCGAGACGACGGAAGCTGACGTGACGGCGAAGCGCCACGCGCTCGGTGTCCGCCCTGTCTATAAGCGCATCGACACCTGCGCGGCCGAGTTCGCGTCGCCGACCGCCTACATGTATTCGACCTATGAGGCGCTGTTTGCAGGCGCGCCCGCGGACGAGAGTTCGCCGTCGGACAAGAAGAAGGTCATCATCCTCGGCGGCGGGCCCAATCGGATCGGCCAGGGCATCGAGTTCGACTATTGCTGCTGTCACGCCTGCTTCGCACTGCATGACGCCGGCTACGAATCCATCATGGTCAACTGCAACCCCGAGACGGTGTCGACCGACTACGACACCGCCGACCGGCTCTATTTCGAGCCGCTCACCGCCGAGGACGTGCTGGAGATCATCGCGAAGGAGCGCACCAACGGCACGCTGCACGGCGTGATCGTGCAGTTCGGCGGCCAGACCCCGCTGAAGCTGGCGCGTGCGCTGGAAGCCGCCGAAGTGCCGATCCTCGGCACCTCGCCCGACGCCATCGACCTTGCCGAAGACCGCGACCGCTTCAAGCGCGTGCTCGACAAGCTCCGGCTGAAGCAGCCGAAGAACGGCATCGCCTATTCGGTCGAGCAGGCGCGCCTGGTCGCAACCGATCTCGGCCTGCCGCTGGTGGTGCGCCCGTCCTACGTGCTCGGCGGCCGCGCGATGCAGATCATCCGCGAGGAGAACCAGCTCAGCGACTATCTGCTCGGCACGCTGCCGGAGCTGGTGCCGGCGGACGTCAAGGCGCGCTACCCGAACGACAAGACCGGGCAGATCAACACCGTGCTCGGCAAGAACCCGCTGCTGTTCGACCGCTATCTGTCCGATGCCACCGAGATCGACGTCGACTGCCTTTGCGACGGCAAGGACACCTTCATCGTCGGCATCATGGAGCACATCGAGGAAGCCGGCATCCATTCCGGCGACAGCGCCTGCTCGCTGCCGCCGCACTCGCTCGATGCCAGGATGATCGAGGAGCTGGAGCGGCAGACGCGTGAGCTGGCGCTCGGCCTCGACGTCGTCGGCCTGATGAATGTGCAGTACGCGATCAAGGACGGCGAGATCTACGTGCTCGAAGTCAACCCGCGCGCCTCGCGCACGGTGCCCTTCGTCGCCAAGGTGGTCGGCACGCCGGTCGCCAAGATCGCAGCGCGCATCATGGCCGGCGAGAAGCTCGCCGACTTCAAGCTGAAGAAGGCGGACTTCAAGCATGTCGGCGTGAAGGAATCGGTGTTTCCGTTCGCCCGCTTCCCCGGCGTCGACACGGTGCTCGGCCCCGAGATGCGCTCGACCGGCGAGGTCATGGGCATCGACAGCTCCTTCGCGATAGCCTTTGCCAAGAGTCAGCTCGGCGGCGGCACGCGGGTGCCGCGCAAGGGCACGGTGTTCGTCTCGGTTCGCGAGAGCGACAAGACGCGCATCGCCGAGGCCGTTCGCGAATTGCATTCGCTCGGCTTCAAGGTGCTGGCGACATCGGGCACGGCGCGCTTCCTGACCGATCAGGGCATCCCGACCGAGAGGGTCAACAAGGTGCTTGAGGGACGGCCGCACATCGTCGATGCCATCACCAATGGCGACGTCCAGCTCGTCCTCAACACCACCGAGGGCCCGCAGGCGCTCGCCGACAGCCGCTCGCTGCGGCGCGCGGCCCTCTTGCATAAAGTGCCGTATTACACCACTCTTTCCGGGGCCGTGGCGGCCGCGCAGGGCATCCGCGCCTATCTGGGCGGGGACCTTGAGGTTCGTACCCTGCAGAGCTACTTTTCGGAAACCTGATCGCTAGCAACGGCGACGCTTCCGCTAAGTGACTGGCAATGAAGCCACAATGGCCGGAGGAACTGTCCGGCCGTTGTGGTTGTTCTGTTCCGGCGCCAGACCCACATAACCGTTCCGGTGGCCGTATATTCAGCCCCGGAAGTACTGACGAATCAAGGTTGCCGCGCCCTGTGTCTTGCCGGGGCGCGCGGCCGAAGGACGAGAGAAGAGATGGAAAAGGTTCCGATGACAGCGGGCGGCTTTGCCGCGCTCGGGGAAGAATTGAAGAAGCGCCAGTCCGAGGACCGTCCGCGCATCATCGAGCATATTGCGGAAGCGCGCTCGCACGGCGACCTGTCGGAGAACGCGGAATATCATGCCGCGAAGGAAGAGCAGTCCCACAATGAGGGCCGCATCGCCGAGCTCGAGGACAAGCTCGCGCGCGCCGACATCATCGATATTTCCAAGCTGTCGGGCGACACCATCAAGTTCGGCGCCACCGTGACGCTGGTCGACGAGGATACCGAGAAGAAGACGGTGTGGCAGATCGTCGGCGAGGTCGAGGCCGACGCCAAGAAGGGCCGCATCTCCATCACCTCGCCGCTCGCGCGCGCGCTGATCGGCAAGAAGAAGGGTTCGACGGTCGAGGTCAACGCCCCCGGCGGCGCCAAGGCGTATGAGATCACCAAGGTGGAGTGGCGGTAAGCATTTGCCGCAAGGCGCGATGATATTTCGAAAAGGCCGCGCCCTGCGCGGCCTTTTTGTTTCGGGGTATTGCGAGAGCCGTGTGCCTCTCCCCGCAAGAACCGGGAGAGGGAGAAGGCTTACCTTCTTCCCTTCACATCAAGCGGCACGGCCGCCTCGTATTTCGAATTATGCAGCACCAGCGACGTCCGCACGTTGCGCACATGGGGCGCGGCGGTGAGGTGCGTCACGAAATCCTGGAAGGTGGCCATGTCTGGCGCGACACATTTCAGGATGAAATCGACCTCGCCCGAGAGCATCCAGCATTCCCGCACCAGCGGCTCGGCGCGGACGAACTCCTCAAAGGCACGCAAATCCGCCTCGGCCTGGCTGGACAGGTGCACCGCGGCGAATACGGTGACGTCGAAGCCAAGCTTGCGGGCGTCGAGCAGGCCGCGATAGCCGTGGATATAGCCCTCCTCCTCCAGCGCCCGGACGCGGCGGAGGCAAGGTGGTGGCGAGATGCCGACGCGCTTGGCCAGCTCGACATTCGTGATTCGACCGTCGGCCTGGACCTCGGTGAGAATTTTCAGGTCGATCTCGTCTAGGTTCCGCGACACGTGATTGGAACTCCTGGCCTTTGCGGCTGTATTGGTGGATTTGACGCAATCCTCATAGCCAGTCCGCAGCAATTGCGCAATTTTATTGCGCGTGCAGCGCAATCGACTTTTGTTCCCTGTTGGAAAAATCCGCCGACAGGGAATGCAATTCTTGCATAGCTCACCAGAAGGCTTAGATTAGCTCTGATATTTCAGCGCTTCCGCGACGCCTCCCGGCACGTTCCGCACCCGCGCTGCAGATCCCCCGTGAAAGGCGTCCGTCAAAATGTCTGCCACTGTTCATGCAAAGGTCGTCATTATTGGCTCCGGCCCCGCCGGCTACACGGCGGCGATCTACGCCGCGCGCGCGATGCTCGAGCCGATCCTGATCCAGGGGATCCAGGCGGGCGGCCAGCTCACCATCACCACCGACGTCGAGAACTATCCGGGCTTCGCCGACGTGATCCAGGGCCCCTGGCTGATGGAGCAGATGGAGAAGCAGGCGGTCCATGTCGGCACCAAGATCGTCTCCGACCTGGTCACCAAGCTGGAGACGACGCAGCGGCCGTTCCGCCTCACCTGCGACAGCGGCGACGTCTATCTCGCCGACAGCGTCATCCTCGCCACCGGCGCCCAGGCGCGCTGGCTCGGGCTGCCGTCAGAAACGAAATTCCAGGGCGGCGGCGTCTCGGCCTGCGCCACCTGCGACGGCTTCTTCTACCGCAACAAGGAAGTCGTGGTGGTTGGCGGCGGCAATACCGCGGTCGAGGAAGCCCTGTACCTCACCAACCATGCCTCGCAGGTCACCATCGTGCATCGCCGCGATCACTTCCGCGCCGAACGCATCCTGCAGGAGCGTCTGTTCAAGCACCCGAAGATCAAGGTGGTCTGGGACTCGGCGGTCGACGAGATCTGCGGCACCGAGAACCCGAACAAGGTCACCCATGTGCGACTGAAGAACGTCAAGACCGGCGCACTCACGAACGTGAAGACCGACGGTGTCTTCATCGCCATCGGGCACGCGCCGGCGACCGAGCTCGTGAAGGACCAGGTCAAGCTGAAACGGTCGGGCTATGTCGAGGTTGCCCCGAACTCGACCGCCACCTCGGTGCCCGGCCTGTTCGCCGCCGGCGACGTCGCCGATGAGACCTATCGTCAGGCCGTGACGGCCGCCGGCCTCGGCTGCATGGCAGCTCTCGAAGCCGAACGTTTCCTGGCCCTGCGCGCCAGCGAGCGCGCTGCAGCGGAATAAAGATCATGCCTCGAACACGCGACGGATTTACGGATATGGATTGGGACAAGCTGAAGGTGTTTCACGCGGCGGCGGAAGCGGGCAGCTTCACGCATGCGGGCGAGCAGCTCGGCCTGTCGCAATCGGCGGTGTCCCGCCAAGTGTCGGCGCTGGAGCAGGAGCTCTCGGTCTCGCTGTTCCACCGCCACGCCCGCGGCCTGATCCTCACCGAGCAGGGCGACCTGCTCTTCCGCACCGCGCATGACGTGTTCATGCAGCTGCAGGCGGCGCGCGCCAAGCTGACCGACAGCCGCGAGCGGCCGAGCGGCGATCTCAAGATCACCACCACGCCCGGCGTCGGCATCAACTGGCTGATCCCGCGGCTCGGCGAGTTCACTGCGCTCTATCCGGAGATCCGGATCTCGCTGATCGTCACCGACGAGGAGCTCGACCTGTCGATGCGCGAGGCGGACGTCGCGATCCGCACCCGCAAGCCGACGCAGCCGGATCTCATCCAGCGCAAGCTGTTCGCGATGGGCTTCCACGCCTATTGCTCGCCGGATTACATCAAGCGCTTCGGCACGCCGCGCACGCTCGAGGAGCTCGACTCCCACCGCATCATCACGCTCTCCGACGGCAACTTCGCGCCGCATCTTCAGAACCGTAACTGGCTGGTCGAAGCCGGCCGCAACGGCTCTGGTCCGCGCGAGGCTTATTTCAGAGTGAACAACATCCTCGGCCTCGTCCGCGCCTGTCAGCAGGGCCTCGGCATCGCGGCGCTGCCGGACTATCTGATCGAGGAACAGAGCCGCCTGGTGCAGCTGTTCGGAGAATCGGATTCGATCCAGCTCGACACTTATTTCGTCTATCCCGAGGAGTTGAAGACGGTCGCGCGTGTGCAGGTGTTCCGCGACTTCGTGGTGAGCAAGGCGCAGCGCTGGCCTTCCTGATTTCCGCATGTCTGACATGCGACCTGAACGGTTGCTGCATGGCGCTTGGCAAGCCCATAATGTTTCCACGCTGAGCCTTCGCGTTGCGCATTTGTCCCCCTCCTCCAGTGGCGCGGGAGTTCAGTAATCCCTCTTGGAAGGTGATTGTGTCGGCCTCACGTGGCCAATACCTTAAGCCGGGCTCACTTGAGCCCGGCTTTTTTTCTGTCCCATCGGGTTTCACGTTCCGCGTGTATTGACAGTTCCACGTACACCCCGCATCATTTGCGAATGATCACGAAGTCGTGCGCAATCTCGTTCAAGGCAGTCGCCTCGAAAAAAGGCCCCCATCCGGGGACCTCGGATTTTTGCGCGCGCTAACACAGCTTCGTCATCGCAAGCAAATCCCGAAACCCCGCCGCCTGGACGGGGTTTTTTCATGTGCCCTCCGTCTCAGGTTTTTTTCCCGAGAAGGAGATGGAACATGACCGGTCTACAAGATCATTTGCACGGACTCTGGCTGCCGCTGGTGACGCCGTTTCGCGACGGCGCTCTCGACGAGAGGTCGCTGCGGCGGCTGACGCGACATTACAGCGGGCAGGCCGTCGACGGCTTCATCCTGGGGGCGACCTCAGGCGAAGGCATGACGCTGCGCGAGACCGAGCTCGAGCGCCTCGTCGCCATCGTGCGCGACGAGATGGCGGCGGGGCGCCGCACGCCGCCGATCTGCCTCGGACTGTCGGGCGCGGACACTTCGCGGCTGAAGGAACGCCTCGACGAGACCGCGGACTGGCCGATCGACGGTTATCTGATCGCGAGCCCCTATTATGTGCGGCCCTCGCAGCGCGGGCTCCTGGCTCATTTCGAAGCCCTTGCCGATCACGCGGCGTGGCCGATCGCGCTCTACAACATCCCCTATCGCACCTCGGTCAACATCACCAACCAGACGCTGCTGCGGCTTGCCGAGCATCGGAACATCGTCGGGCTGAAGGATTGCGGCGCGAACCGCGAGCAATCCATCGCGCTCCTGCGCGACAGGCCGAAGGGCTTTCGCGTGCTCACCGGCGAGGACGCGAACTACCTTGAGGCGCTCACCGACGGCGCCGACGGCGGCATCGTGCTGTCCGCCCATGTCGAGACCGCGACGTTTGCCGCCGTGTATGCCGAGGTGAAGCGAGGCAACCACGACGCGGCGCAGGCGCGCTGGCACGAGGTCGCCGAGCTGACGCGCTTGTTGTTCACCGAGCCGAGCCCGGCGCCGGCGAAGTACTGGCTGTGGCGGTGCGGCCTGATCGACAGCCCCGAAGTGCGCCTGCCGATGGTCGAAGTGAGCAGCGAGCTCGCAGCCCAGATCGACCGCGAGATCGAGCGACGGATGAAAGTCGCCGCGTAGCGCCTCCGCTTCCTCTCTTCACACGCACGCCGCCACCCCCTTCTCCCCGTGCGGGAGAGGGAAGGCAGCGTCGTGTCCGCTCGACACCATCTCAATCCGGAAAAGAGATCGACCTATGGACATTCGTCAATGGCGCGATGCGCTGAAGGCGGCATGGGAACGCGTTTCATATGCGAGCGAGTTATCCGACTGGCTGCGGCGCGATATCGGATTGACCGCGGATGAGGTGAAACCGCGCGCGGACTACATCGACGAGATCAGAAGGAAATACAGTGAGTGGGTTTAGCGGCGGCGCGAGCGGGGTGGGGTGATCTCTCCACTCGGGCACTATTCGATGCGGAGAGACTGTCACCCCACCCCGCTAGGCATTTCGCTTCGCGCAATGCCCAGCGACCCTCCCCCTCCAGGGGAGGGTAAGAACGTGCCCCGTGCTTAACCCCGCGCGAACGCGCGCACTGCGCCGGCATGGTTAATCCGTGGTAGCACCTGTGTTCGAATGCGCCCGAAATTGCGACCCGGATTCTTAAAACATCCCGGCTATCACTGGCGCCCATAAGCGAAGAAATCGCGGGGGCGTTTTGTGAATATCCAGAATGAAGTGGCGTCGCATTACGACGCCGGACAGCAGAGCTTTACCACCGAGGACATTCTCTGGGCCGCCGGCATCTGGTCGGTGATCCTGACGCTGTCGCCGGTCATCGTGTTCTACATGCTGATGGTGGCATAACGCGTCTCCACCGGGCCGAAACGCAAAACGCGCGGACTTCCGCGCGCTTTCCGTCCGGGGAATGATTTATGAAAATTATGCCGCCTGCTTGTGCATTGCGCCGGATGCCGACGCCGTGCCGCGAATAGCCTTCACTGAACGCTCGATCGCCGCCCACAGCCTTGCGATTTCCTGGGCCGCACGACTCTCGGCCTGATACTCGCGCGCGCCTTCGCCGTGGCTGAGCGCCATCAGCAAATCCGAACGGTTGGTGATCTGGCCGCCCCACACCGGCGCGCGGAATTTCGCCAGCGCCTCGCGGGCGATGGTAACGATCGGGCTTTCGGACTCGTCGCGGCGCGCCGGCGCACCGTTGAGCACGACCGCGTAGGGCTTGCGCGCCGCGCGGCACATCTGGATGGTTTCCTGCACCGCGTTGACGTCGAACACGCCGGGACGTGCCGGAATGACCACCATGGTCGCGTTCTTGATCGCGTCGTCGACGACGGCCGACAGATTCGGCGGCGTGTCGATCAACACCCATTCATAACCGTCGCGCTTGGCAGCGGAGACGATGCCGCTGACCGAGTTCACCGCAGCCTTGATCGGCGGCTCGTTGGTGCCGCGCAGCTTGTGCCACAGCGTGAGCGAGCCCTGCGGATCCGCGTCCACGAGCATCACCTGCTTGCTCGCCTTGATCTGCGCGGCGAGATGTGCGGCCAGGGTACTCTTGCCCGAGCCGCCTTTACGCGATGCAAAAACAATTACGTTCATACCTCTGGCCTCCAGATTGACCCCAGATCACGAAAATGAATCACCGCGCTGATTCGGGAAAGAAAAATTTACCGGCAGTTGCCTCAGAGCCACGAAATAACAAGACGTGTTGGCTTTTGAGTCACACTGCTTCGCGCGACCAGGATACCAATCGCAACGAAACGCCCTCCACGCCGGCAATCCCACGCTTTTTCGGCAGCAACGCGGGAAAAACGGAATGCAACCTCGCCGCGCAAACCCTCTCGCGACTCTTTTCCGTCGAACGCGCTGGTAATTGTCGCAGGCGTCCGCACGGCGAGGCGAACAAAAGGAGTCCGGAGGCTGGCGCGCAGCTGATGCCGGCAACACACATGCAGGGGACACCGACGCGAAGACGCTTCGCGCTGTTGCCCTGACGCGACGAGCTTCAAAGAAAGAACGCTAGCCCCGCGCTCAGCTTTCGCTGGATTTCTTCTTCTTGGCCGCCTTCTGCGAAGGCTTGGTGCTCTTCTTGGCCGTCGGCTTACCGGCGCGGGCCTCGCCGGGCTCGGGTCCCTGGCGGAAGAACACTTTGCACTGCGGCGAGAGCTGCGATTTCTTCTGGATCATGCAGGCGGTGATGGCATCAACGTTCGGAACGAACTCGCCGCACAGCCGCATCGCGTCCGGCGAGCAGGCCTGCTGCTCCTCCTGCGTGTAGGCGAAGCCGGCGCCGGGATGGACCAGGACGGCGAGCGCAATGCCCGAGATCGCAGCAGCCAAGGATTTTTTGAAACGGAGCGCCGGCATCGATCCCCCCACATGTCGAGTCAGAGCGAATAGTGGGTGAACGGGCGTTCGTTGGCAACGAGGCCTGAAGCGAAAACGGCCACCTGTGCGCTCCGGGCAACAGGCCGGTCGGCCCGGCGCGGTCCCATCCCGGGCACGATGTCGCGCTATCAGGCTAAGCCCTTGGCAGGGCTGGCGAGATCGGGTCCGCGCGCGGCTTCAGCTTCGGTCCAACAAAAAAACGCGAAAACAACCCCATGCACAGTAGCCAGGCCACGGCGGCCAGTTACGGATTTTACGAAATCGATTTGACTCGTCGGGCAAAACAGCGGCATGATGGCATGATCGAGGACGTGGGGTGGTCGTGTGATGTCCCCGTGAGATGAGGGGCGCATGGCCACAGTATTGATCGTCGCGCCGGTGTTCGCCCTGATCGCGGCCGGCTATGCGTCGGTGCTGTTTCGCTTCGTCTCCGAGACCGCGCACAAGGGCATCTCCGAATTCGCCTTCAGCATCGCGATCCCGGCGCTGCTGTTCCGCACCATCGTCGTGTCCGAATTCCCCGATGTCAGCCCCTACCGGATGTGGGGCGCCTATTACGGCGCGCTCGCCATCACCTGGATCGCGGCGCTGGCGCTCTCGGCATGCTTGCGCGAACGGCGCGAGGACCGCGAGGACGGCGTCGTGTTCGCGATCGGCTCGGTCTACGGCAACATCGTGATGCTCGGCATTCCGCTGGTGCTCTCGGCGCTGGGCAACGAGGCCGCGGGGCCGATGTCGCTGATCCTGTCGGTGAACACGCCGTTGCTCTGGCTCTGCGGCATCCTGCAGATGGAGCTTGTCAGCCGCAAGCGGACAGGTTCGGTCCTGTCGGTCATCCGCCCCGTGCTCGCGGATCTCGCGCGCAATCCGCTGATGCTGGCGATCGGCTTTGGCGTGGTCTGGCGCTTTACGGGACTCGGCCTCAACCCCGTCGTCGACCGGACGATCGAGCTGCTTGCACAGGCCGGATCGCCGGCAGCGCTGATCGCGCTCGGCATCAACCTGTTTCGATTTGAGGTCAAAGGCGAGATGCTGAGCGTCGCCGCGATGAGCGCGCTCAAGCTGCTGGCGATGCCGGCGGTGGCGTTCGTGCTGGCAAAACTGCTCGGTTTGCCTCCGGTCGCAGCCGGCGTGATCGTGCTGTTCGCGGCGATGCCGACCGGCGCCAACGCGTACATCTTCGCGGCCCAGTATCAGCGGCTGGTGAACCCGGTGTCGGGGGCGGTGGCGCTGGGGACGCTGCTGGCTGCGGTGACGTTGCCGGTGGTGGTGGTGATCGTGGCGGGGGCGAGGTAGCCGCACGAGCAGTCACGCGGTCATTCCGGTAGATCCGCGCGAGGAGCTGACCTCCGCAAGCGCAGGATCAAACGTATCGCCAGCCAGAGCATCAGAACGACGAGCACGAAGGCGGCAACCGGCGCAGCCAGGGCAAGAAGCGATACGAGGAGTGCACCGCCCAGTTCGGCGGTCGCAACCGTTGAGTTGCCGAGGCCAGCCGTCAGGACCGTCGATTTGGCCCGCACGGCCGCGGTGACGCCATGCACGATGCCGGCCGCGCCGCCGCCCGCGACGATGGCGGCCGTCCATTTCATCATCGGTGGAAGATCTGCCATGGTCGCCGCTGACAGGATGGCTCCGGCGATCACGGCGACAGGCGCGGCGATGACATCGAGCAAATTGTCCACGCCGGGAATGAAATACGCACCAACCTCCAGGAGCGCGGCCACGCCAAGCATGAGCATTGCAGCAGGTGTTCCAAGCCATGCGAAACCGTCGCCCAAAGGAAGCGAACCCGAGTAAGCGGCCACGCTGGCAACCAGCATCGGCAGGAACACCCGGAAGCCCGTCGCGGCCGCAAGACCGACACCGAGCGCAATCGACAACGCGAGATCGGAGTTCGACATGAGATCTCCAACGATTGTTGCGCTCGAATTTCCTCGGAAAGGCCAGACGTGATGCGGCCGAGGTCATTGGGATGCGTACGGCCATCGACGCAGATCGCAATGCGCAATCAGGCTACATCGCCGAGGATGAGCAAACCAAGCCAGAAATGTTGACGCAGCCGATCACTCTGCGCATTTCTTCCGCTTCGAGATCAAAGGCGAGGAGCATCGCAGTGATGGGCGCGCTCAAGCTTCTGGCGACGCCGGCGGCCGCGTTCGTGCTGGCCAAGCTGCTCGGTCTGCCTCCGGTCGCAGCCGGCGTGATCGTGCTGTTCGCAGCGATGCCGACCGGCGCCAACGCGTACATCTTCGCGGCCCAGTATCAGCGGCTGGTGAACCCGGTGTCGGGCGCGGTGGCGCTGGGGACGCTGCTGGCGGCGGTGACGTTGCCGGTGATGGTGGTGGTTTTAATTTTGCCTTTGCACGCAAAGGTAGCTATCCTGCGATGATACCCATAGCAGGAGGCGGATATGGGACATCGCGAGGAAATGCTCGACGTGATCAAGCGCGCTTACGCCGCGCGCGGTGATGGTGACGCGGCAGGCCTGGTGGCCGCTTTTCATCCCGAGGGCCTGTTCAACCTGGTGGGCGACAAAAGCGCACTGCACCTGACAGGAAGTGTGCAGGGGCACGAACCACTGCGTGGCGCCTTCGGTCAATTCATTGACCATTTCGACTTCGAAAAGCGCGAGATCCTGAGCGAATTGGTTGAAGGGAATTGTGCTGCAATACGGTCCCGCCTTGTCATCCGATACCGTCCAAGCGGGAAAGTCTTCAGCACGGAAGTCCTGGACCTCTTCAAATTTCAGGATGGCAAAATCATTGAGCTGATTGAATTCGCGGACACTGCGCAAATCAAGGCCATCGTCTCCTGACGCGCGATGAGACGGGATTGGATCGCGCGTTGAGGAGGGCGTGAGGCCTTCGTGCTCGCAAAGCGCCTGAACTTGCCCCTGCTTGCGGCTGGCGTCGTCGTGCTGTTCGCGGCGCTGCCGACCGGCGCGAACGCGTATATCTTTGCGGTTCAGTATCGGCGGCTGGTGAACCCGGTGTCGGGCACGGTGACGCTGGCGACATTGCTGGCCGCGGTGACGTTGCCGGTGGTTGGTGGTGATCGTTGCGGGGTAAGGATAGCTGAGCGATGAAAGAACTCAGGTCAATCAGTTGCGTAACGCGCAAACAAGCCGAAAGCGCTAGAGAGACGACGCCTTGGAGTCTAACAAATGAAATCCTTTATCGACTCTGTCGCGAACATCCGTATCACACGGACGAGCAAGTAATCTTGGCAAAGCTAAACATCATCGGTCGCGTCTATGCAGCAGCAATAGAGCGGCGCAAGGTCGTCTCGCCCGGTGAGACAAACGACAAATTTTACCTTGAGCGAGTGGCACCCGCGATAATGAAGTCTGGGCTGGACAAGTGGATAAGCCAAGCCAAGTCAGTGGCCCCCTATGGCTCATCTGCGCTTCCAGTGATGCTGGAGATTCATAAGCGCACAACAGACTTATTCGGCCAAATTACCGAACTCAACAAGCGATCTCTCGCCTCAAAATATCTCCACTTCCACGTACCAACTCTTTTCTTCATCTATGATTCTCGTGCGAACCGGGGCATCCGATCACTTTCCTTTCCCGAAAGCGCAGACGAGAAAACACAATACGACTGCGATCCAACTTATAGGGTATTTGTCCTGAAATGCGTCACGCTGAGGTCGTATTGCGAATCTCGCTTTGGGATTAGAATGTCGCCACGAGACCTCGACAATCTGCTCTTAGCAATCAGTCCATAGGGTCGTCCGTTATGGAAGCCCAAGGCGCCAATCCATTAACGTTGCTGACATTCAGCGTCTTTCATTGCGGATCGAGTGCTCGCACTGCTTTGGCATTATGGAGATGCAGTAGGTAGATGCCGTCCGCTATTTCGGCGCAGATGCACTGCCGTTATCCAATCGGACATTTATCAAACTCGCTTCGCTATAATTTCCGAAGCGATCTTGTCCCCGGGTGGCAAAATGAGCGCCGCGCTGCCATCGCTGTCCAATTCGATCTGACGCTCTTCGTGCATCTCGCGAAGAAGCTTCCTAAAGTAGGTATTATTCTTGTAGCCAGTCCAATTCTTCAGTTCTGCGGTCGCGATTTTGCCAGGCGATGTGCAGAGCAACAACAAAATTTGCTCTCGCAAACCCATCTTGGGATCGAGCACGCGCCGCATACCGTCGCCGATCTGCGGATTCCGATGATCTCGCCCGGGTGTACCGATTTGATCTCGCCCAGGATTCCGAGATGATCTCGCCCACCCTTCCGATTTGATGTCGCCCGGGGCG
>NZ_SPVJ01000139.1:0-2381 GCF_004634465.1 Bradyrhizobium sp. MOS001 | reverse complement strand
CAGAGCTCTTGCGTGTCATCATCCGAGCCTTCTTCGAGACCGTCCCGGCTCGAAACACCGCTTGAGCCGGGCGCCGCCGCCAGTTCTTCACGAACGACTAAAAAATCTCTCGGTACTTAAATCTCGCCGGTGTTCTCACAGTAGAACACCCCGTTCCGAAAATGCACCGTATGATTACCGGAGTCCGCTGTTTTACCCGTTGTCGTTAAGGGGCGAACATGGCACGGCTTGCTTTCCAGCCCCTCAATGCTCCCGCCTGCCGCTCCAATTGCGGATTAGAGCGCCGGGAGTGCTGGTGCGGCCGAAGTCTAAGGTCCGATCCTCTCAGCCGGGCACCAAGGCGAGCAACCTACCCCAACACCCGCCCCACCTTCGCATTCTTCACCACCACACCGGATCGTGCCTGAACCCGAATGCGTACGGCACCGGCCCGTTACATGGGTATGATCGAAGGTAGTACGGCTGCGCGTAAGCGCAGGAGGAGACTAGGTAGGGGCGATAGTGGAAGCCCACATATGACCGATCAACGTTTCGGTAGCGCGCAATGTGTCGGCGACGCGGGGCAAAATCAACAGTTCTGCAACACCCTGATCTTTGGCTGATGATCTGCTGCTGCGCTGCTGCGGACGTCGTCAGTAGTGCCGTCGATGCCAATGACATTACACCTACGATAAGCGCCACCCCAATCCAGCTTCTCATAAGAACTCCTCAATCAGTCCACCGTGCAGTGTGGCCTGGCGGCGGCTCGCCCGAGTTCGCAAGCCTACTAGGCTTCCTTACTCAAGCCAACACGCGGCGCGTCTCCCAGCGGCCTGAAAGCACAGTGATCGCGTAGATGATTTTGTTCGTCGCATGGCCGAGCTCGCTTCCCAGCTGTCCGAGCTGGAATGCCCAGGGTGTCCACCTTCCGCTGGGTCGAGGGACGGAGGGCCGGTAGGCTTCACTGGTCTGCCCACAAACACTTTGGGGGTTGGGAATGGCTTGGATTTTTACGTTTCTCTACGTCCTTTTTTGTGAGCCCGTCAGCTTGGGCCGCAAGCAGCGGACCTTTGAAAGCCTCATCGGCCTTTGGCCAAAGTGATCGTTCTGCTAACGGACACGTCCGATGGCTGATTAGTGACAGGCCATCGCGCCGCCGCTGATCAATCGCGACAATGCCCTTTTAGCTATCACGGCGCCTGCGCTACTCGGCTTTTATCGGCTTCCGGGCCCAGCTCTGCGCCCCTAAAAGGGGCCTTCTCCTCGCCAGCGCGCTCGGAGGGCACTTTTTCAGCACTTTATCGCGCGCAGGTGATAAATTTGTTCGAGGGCGAGACAGTCAAGCTTTAGCACAGCGCGGCGCCGCCCCTGGGCGCCGCAATACGGAGAGCACCAAGTGGCTTCCACGCTGGACGACGGGATCGCGGAACGGCAGATCGCGGAAGAGCTTTCGAACCTGGAGCGCGCAGCGGAGGTCAGTCCCTCGGACCAGCCGACCACCATGGAAACATCTCGCGCCCAACCGGCAACGAACCATCAATTGGCGAAGCGGCGCTCTGTGGCTTTAATCTGTTCTCTGTTGGCGGCATCCGGTGTTGCTGCTTGGTGGTGGTCGTCCTCCGCTCATCCGGCGATGACGGCCCCCTCGGACCCTGCAGCGACGCTGAGCCCCCGAGAAGCCGCGGGGCGAAAAGACGCATCGCAGTCTGCCATCGCCCTGGTTTCCGACTTGGCGCAGCAGTTCCAGTCGATGACGCGCGATCTCGCTGCCTTGAAGCAAGCGGTCGAACAGCTCAAGGTGACTCAAGAGCAATTGGTCAACGACAATGTAAATGTCGCGAGCCAACTCAAGGCGAGCCAGGAAGAAACGGCACGCAACAAAGGTTTCGTCGACGAGATCAAGGCGATGCAGATCCAGATGAGGCGCGAAAGCCAGACGCTCATCGATCGCATCAACGCAAGCCAAGAACAGCTCGCCCGCATCACTGCCAACGCTTCCGCGCCAAACATGATCGAAGAGACTAGATCGATCCCGCAAGAGCCAAGGGTCGTGACAGAAGTACCATTGCCGCGTCCGCGGCAGCCGGCCAAGGTCGCCCAGGCACCAAAGCCGGCGCCAACCCCGGCCCGGCCGCAATCCAAAAAGCCGCAATCGTCGTTGTCCTGGCCATGGCCGCGCTAATGCCGCGACCGCCCCCCAACTCGAGAATGAAAGGGCGGATCGAAACTGCGGCCTCTGAGCAGAAGCTCAGCAAGACGGATCTAAAGCTATGGCGTCGGGGTGTCAATCGGCCTGTAAAATTGGCTCTGACTCATATGTGGAACGGCCCGGGCTGCAAGATCTTTCTCTGGTTGAACAAGGGATGACGGTGCGGTCATATGTCCGGCCTTTGAACGCGGCA
>NZ_SPVJ01000138.1:0-2447 GCF_004634465.1 Bradyrhizobium sp. MOS001 | reverse complement strand
TGCGGCCCATGCCGGACAGACCGAGTATGACCCGGCCAAGGTTAGTGACAGCCTGAAGGCAGTCTTCCAATTCGGCTCGGTCTCGACCAAGAAGGCAATGAACGCCAACACGGTCACGCTGCTTACTGGTACGATCGGCGGCACCTATGTGCAGTTCGGTGCAGACCTCGCTTCCGTGCTCGACGACGACGGTAAGCTGCGCGTCCTGCCGATCACCGGTCGAGGCTCGGTGCAGAGCATCGCCGACATCCTCTTTCTTAAAGGCGTCGATCTCGGAATCGTGCGGGCCGACACGCTCGACTATCTCGAGAAGAAGGGCATCGCCAACAACATCAAGAAGCAGTTTACCTATGTGACCAAGCTCTACAATGAGGAGATGCAGGTCATCGCACCGAAGGCAGTCAAGACTCTAAGCGATCTCGAAGGTAAGACGGTGAGCGTCGACCTGCCCAATGGCGGCACGTTTGTGACTGCACTGACAATTTTTGAGCGGCTCGGGATCAAAGCGAACTTCGTCTATATCGAGCAGCGGATCGCAATGGAAAAGTTGTAGAAGGGCGAGCTCGACGCCGTCATCGTGGTGGGCGGCAAGCCATACGTGTCTGTCACTGCCTTCAAGAATGACGGCTCCTTTCATCTTGCTGCGGTCGACTATTCGAAACCCCTGCAGAGCGATTATCTGCCGGCGACGTTGACCTCGAAAGACTATCCGAACCTGATTCCCGAGGGAGAAACGGTGGAAACGATCGCGGTGCCGGCGGTGCTCGCAGCATACAATTGGGCCCCCAACACTGAACGCCGTCGCAAGCTCGCCTTGTTCGTTGACGCCTTCTTCTCGAAATTCGCCGATTTGCAGAACCCGCCCTTTCATCCCAAGTGGAAGGAGGTCTCCCTGACGGCACCACTCGCGGGCTGGAATCGCCTGCCGCTCGCGCAGCAATGGCTCGACCAACACGGCGTCGAACCGGTAAAGCGACAACACTTTGAGGCATTCCTGCAAGAGAACCCGGCCGTCGCCAATATTCAGTCGGAGGCCGATAAGGAAGCACTATTCCGGCAATTTAAGACCTGGGAACAGGGGAGAAATGCGCAGGCACGGATGGACTCCCAAGTGGACTCCAAGAAGGTTCGAGAGCGGGACCACACCTTCCACTCGGCACTGCAAGCTGCACCTCCACGCCACCCGCCCCGCCGATCGCACCCAAGACGAGCACTCGGTAGCTTGACGGGGCAAGGCTCGGTGAGCGAATGCAGCTATCCGGATTTCTGCAATCGCACGAGCGAGGAAGCCTGGCGGAACCCATTCCTCGGCGCCACTCCGCCCGACGGCGCCAAACAAGGACTCTCAACTTCCGATGATCCGTTTCGGGGCTTCGCTCCGACACAGCCTGTTCTCAGATAACGGAAGCCCTTCGACCACCCGCTGATGTTCGTCAGCGGGCGCCGTATTGCGCGCCTCCTTCAAGACATGCCGCACCGCGAGCGAGGCCGCCCAACTGAGCTTGATCGAACTGTCGGTAACTCTTGATTACAGGCTTGCCACGTGGTCGACAAGAAACCCGCGTCAAACCTAGGAGCGTCGTGACGTTGCCGGAGGTCCGCTGCTAGCCCTAAGTGGACATGCCTTTGTCCGCGCCTGGTGTCCGATTTCGGGGCCTAACCCGGCATCACATGTGAGTACACGGACTAGATTGCGAACGTCGTACCAAGATTAAGGACCATCTTTACCATCCACTGGCCCCTGATCGTAAAGGTCATCGGGTTCGTGTTGGGTAAATCGAAATTAAAAAAGACGCTTCCACTCTTATTGAATGCCACGCCGGACAAGTCATCTGGTGAAAAGGACACGTTTTGCGTGACGTCACCGCGATGCCCCTTAATGTCCTTCAACGAAAATGGGCCGCTGAAGGTGCGCATAAGTTGCGTGTCTAATTGGAAGTCCGTGTCCGCAACACCACTTCCCGAGATTGGTCCGGAGCAACCCAACAGTGCTGCGATGTTAGCTACCCTGCTGCCAATCTTAAACGATATCGATGCGGTGCCCGACGACGTGCGTACCCTCAGCACGTGCGCAGCAATAAACCAGTCGTCCGCCTTTGTGTCTGCTGCCACGGCCGCCTCCCGCTGTAACTGAACCCTCTCGCCAGCGACTGGAGATTAACCGTCCTGATGTCATACCCATGTGAAGAGGTTCACACGACGCAAAACGACATCGGGTGACGCGCCCATTGTGTTGTTCAACAGAAAGGCCGCAGCGGCGAACCACTGCGGCCTGCTGCCGGGTTAAAATTTATAAGTGAAATATGGGTCCAGCCCCGGCGAGATGAAGCCTACAGCGCGGGGCGGGGCGCAATGTCGTCGATGTTACACTGTGGGACAATTAAATGCGTCAGCTTCGCTGACTGAGGTGGGACTCGCCGGGGCTGGCGAAGGCGAGCCCTCAACCC
>NZ_SPVJ01000137.1:0-2476 GCF_004634465.1 Bradyrhizobium sp. MOS001 | reverse complement strand
GTAAGCGCTGTTCAGCGGCCACCTACCGGATGACGGGGTGATCTGCGAGTCTGCGGTTTGTTCGGACCGTTAGGCTTAGAATGGACACAGTGCATAGTGCTATCGCGGAGCCGGTGCGGCGGCTTGAGGTCTTCACCGGAGCCGGTCGTCGGCGGAAGTGGAGCGACGACGACAAGGCGCGGATCGTCGCCGAGATCGTGGCGAGTGGCGACTCGGTGTGTTCCGTGGCCCGACGGCATGGATTGTCGCCGCAGCAGTTGTTTGGTTGGCGCCGCCAGTTGCGAGAAGCAGCAGGCGGTCATTCCGAAGCGGACAAAGTCCAGTTTGTGCCAGCGGTGGTGGAGGCCGTGGTACCGGCGCCGGCAGCTCACCAGGAGCGTAAAGTGGTGCGCAAGGCAGATAGCGGGATCATCGAGATCGAAGTCGACGGCATCACGATCCGGGCCGGTCGTGGTGCGGACCCAACGATGATTGCGTCGATCGTCCAGGCGCTGAAGGCGAGCCGGTGATCGGTCCGTCGGGTGCGGTCCGGGTGATGGTGGCGACCAAACCGGTAGACTTCCGCAAGGGAATGGAGGGGCTTGCTACCCTGGTGCGCGAGAGTATGGGGGCTGACCCATTCTCAGGAGCTGTCTATGTGTTCAGGGCCAAGAGGGCGGACCGGATCAAGCTGGTGTTCTGGGACGGAACGGGTTTGTGTCTGTTCGCCAAGAGGCTCGAGGATGGAATCTTCCGCTGGCCGAAGATCGAGGACGGTGTGATGCGTCTGTCGGCGGCGCAATTGTCGGCGCTGCTGGAGGGGCTCGACTGGCGGCTTGTGCACGAGGCACGGGAAACGTCGAAGCCAACGCAGGCCGGATAGCTGTTGGCGGCGCTGCGGCGAAGTGAATCAGGAGCGTCGGACGTGTCGCCAGATGGCGGCGAATATGCTCTGAATTGGGTGTGAGCGACGCCCTGCCTGACGATCCCGAGACGCTGAAAGCGATGCTGCTCGCCGAGCGGTGCGAGAGCGAGCGGCTGCGTCAGATCATCAAGGAATTGCAGCGGCATCGGTTTGGCCGGCGGGCAGAGACGCTGCCTGAAGATCAGATGCTGCTGGGCCTGGAAGACGTCGAGCAAGTGGCAGCGTACAGCGAGACGGCGCAGGACGTGAGCGCACCTGAAGGCCGTGAGGCGCGGGCTCGCAAGCGCCGCGGCAACCGTGGTGCCTTGCCGACGCACCTGCCGCGGATCGAGGTCGTCGTCGACATCGAGGACAAGACCTGTCCCTGTTGCCAGGGCGAGTTGCACCGGATCGGCGAGGATCGGAGCGAGCGGCTGGACCTGGTCCCGGCGCAGTTCCGGATCCTCGTGACCCGGCGTCCCAAATACGCCTGCCGGGCTTGCGAGGACGGCATCATGCAGGCGCCGGCCCCGGCCCGGCTGATCGAGGGCGGATTACCGACCGAGGCCACCGTCGCCCAGGTCCTGGTCTCCAAATATGCCGATCACCTGCCGCTCTACCGGCAGGCCCAGATTTACGCCCGCCAGAGCATTGAGCTCGATCGTTCGACGTTGGCGGACTGGGTGGGACAAGCTGCCTTCCACCTGCGTCCGTTGCATGAGCGCCTCCTTGGCAAGCTCAGACAACGGCCAAAGCTGTTTGCCGATGAAACGACGATGCCGGTGCTCGATCCCGGCCGCGGGCGCACCAAGACCGGTCAGCTCTGGGCCTATGCGGCGGACGACCGACCATGGGGCGGCGCCGATCCGCCGGGCGTCGCCTATGTCTATGCGCCCGATCGCAAAGCCGACCGACCGATCGCCCATCTTGCAGGCTTCAAGGGGATCCTGCAGGTCGATGGCTATGCCGGCTATGGCAAGCTCGCCGAGCGTGGCGAGGTTCAGCTTGCATTCTGCTGGTCGCATATGCGGCGTAACTTCTACGAACTTGCCACACCCGGTCCCGCGCCCATCGCAAGCGAAGCGCTTCAGCACATCGCCGAGTTCTACGCGATCGAGAAGGACATCCGTGGCCGCAGCGCCGAGGAGCGCCGCCTCGTCCGGCAGCAGAAGGGTCGGCCGCTGGCGGAAGCCTTCGAACGGTGGCTCCGCGCAAAGCTCGCTTTGATCAGCCAAAAGGGCAAGCTAGCCGACGCCATCCGCTATGCGCTCTCACGCTGGGAAGGCCTGACGCGCTTCATCGAAGATGGCCGTATCGAGCTCGACAACAACGCGGTCGAGCGATCAATCCGCCCGATCACGCTCAACCGGAAGAATGCGCTGTTCGCAGGCTCCGACGGCGGCGCCGAGCACTGGGCCATCATCGCTTCCCTGATCGAAACCTGTAAGCTGAACGATGTCGATCCGCTTGCCTATCTGACCGATGCCCTCACCAGGATCGTCAACGGCCATCCAAACAGCAACATCGATGAGCTGCTTCCGTGGGCCTATTGCCGTCACGACCTCAAAGCCGTGGCCTGAGAACGACGCTTAC
>NZ_SPVJ01000136.1:0-2692 GCF_004634465.1 Bradyrhizobium sp. MOS001 | reverse complement strand
TTCAGACGGCCCATCATGGATCGACCTCGTCGCGATTCGCGTCAACACAACGGAATCACGCTTGCCGGCTCGTCTCAACTGACTTTTGCAACAAAATCGGCCCTTCGCAGACGTGGCGTTGCTCGATGCTGATTTCGGCTTGTGACCCCAAGCTGGCGTGTTGGGGCGTTGGCGCGGTGTCGGCCTTTGACCCTAAGCGCAAGCCGGTATCTGGGCCGCCAAGCGGCTCGCGTCGACCAATTTCCAACGGACCGTCCACCGCTCCCGGAGGTCGACGTCATCCGACCGATCGTATGCCTCGCGGGTCAGTATGTCGGTTCGAGGCCACGTAGTCGATCTCGCCATACGTAATCCCGATATCCTTCAGCTCCTGATCACTTAGGTGGCAAAGATCGCGCCGCAGCCGCTCCCATTTCCGCCACTCTTGAAAAGCGTTCCAGCAATTCTTGAAAACGCTGACATTGCGTCGCTGGGAGTCTGCCGTCTGGACCAAGCCCGTTGTCTGATAAATCATGCTCATCGCAGTATCCTCGGGCACCGTGTTTCCACCCTGGCATGCTGCCAAAATCCGGCCCGGCACGCTTGATCTGCTGCTTACATTTTCCTTACGGACAGCTTATTCTTTGTTTTCCAAGTGTTGCCGGGCCTGACCGGAGACCGTCCAAGGGATTTCGCGTCTTGCGCTATCTCTTCGAAGACTACGAACTGGATTCCGGCCGCCGCGAGCTGTACCGCGACACAAGCGTCGTTGCCCTGGCGCCACAGACCTTTGACTTTCTGGACTACCTCATCCGCAACCGCGAGCGCGTGGTTTGCAAGGATGAGCTCATCACAGCCATTTGGAAGGGGCGGTGCGTGTCGGATGCCGCGCTGACGACCCGCCTGAATGCCGCTCGGTCCGCAATTGGCGATTCCGGGGAGAAACAGCGGTTGATCAAGACGCTGCCAAGGAAGGGCTATCGCTTTATCGGTAAGGTGCAGGAGGCTGACGGCGCCCCCACTGTGGCGGTCACAGAAATCCAGAGGGAGACGGCTAAACCCGCCCTCCCACTTCCCGATAAACCGTCGCTGGCCGTTCTGCCATTCACCAACCTGAGCTCCGATCCAGAGCAGGAGTATTTCGCCGACGGCATGGTCGAGGACATCATCACCGGCCTTTCACGGTCCAAATCGCTGTTCGTCATCGCGCGACAGTCCACTTTTACCTACAAAGGCAAGGCTATCGACATCAGGCAGGTCGGGCGCGAGCTGGGCGTTCGGTATGTGCTCGAAGGCAGTGTGCGCAAATCCGGCGATCGAGTTCGCATTGCCGGGCAGTTGATCGAGGCCACGACGGGTGCTCATCTTTGGGCGGACCGGTTCGACAGCCAGCTCAAAGATATCTTCGATCTGCAGGACCAAGTGACGAGTAGCGTGATTAGCGCGCTCTTTCCTCAATTGGAGCGCGCCGAGATAGAGCGCGCAAAACGCAAGCCAACTGAAAATCTTCAGGCCTACGACTACTATCTGCGTGCACTCTCGAGCTTCTATGAATTCACCCGCGAACAAAACATTGAAGCCCTCAGACTGATCCGGCTTGCTGTCGAGATCGATCCCGGATTGGCCTCAGCATACGCGCTTGGTGCTTATTGCTATCTGCAACGAAAGATCTTCGGCTGGACGATCGACGCGGATCAGGAACTGAACGACACCCGACGGTTGGCAAGGCGTGCGATCGAGCTCGATAAGGATGATCCAACCGTACTCGTGAGAGCCGGGCAGGCAATTGGCGCCGTATTATACGAGATGGACGATGGCGTGGCCCTCGTCTCCCGAGCGCATGAGCTTAACCCGAACTTGGCTGTCGCACGGTATACGATCGGCTGGGAACACATACGGCGCGGTGACATAGAGGCGGCGCTCAAGCAGTTCCACGCCGGGGGGCGTTTAAGCCCCATGGATCCGTTTCTTTTTCTGCTGCAGACCGGCATAGCGTTTGCGCATTTCTTGACGGATCGATACGAGGACGGGTCATCATGGGCCAAGTCGGCTGTGCTGCACCGGCCCAACTATCTCAACGCACAATTTATTCTGGCGGCATGCCACGCGATGTCTGGAAGGGTCGAGGAAGCCCGGATGATCGGTGCACGCCTGGTGGAAGCGAGGCCGGCTCTGCGCGTCTCCACACTCGTTCCAAAGCTCGCTCGATTTTACAGGCCGGAACACCTCGAAAGGATAGCGCGAGCTTGCCCCATCATGGGTCTCCCCCCATGAGTGCTGCGGTTGCCGGGAAATACTGGTCTCATTCCAATTCCCATCAACGGCGCAGTATGCAATGTCGGCTTGTGGCCGATTGTGTTGCAAAAGTCGAAAGTTGCAGGGCTCAAGATTTTTCGCGAAAACACTAAGCAGCGAGCGATCGCTGATTCGTATGACCTCAATCGCGCTACCGAAGTCGCCTGTGAATTTTGCGTGAGGCCGTGAGGTCCCCCGCATCTTGTACGCGAAAGTCGCGCCCACGGCCCGCAGAATTTTGGTCATCGGCGAAAATCGACTTTTGCAACAATATCGGCCCTTCGCAGACGTGGCGTTGCTCAATGCTGATTTCGGCTTGTGACCCTGGCTGTGTGAAAAGCCACGAGTCGGTTACGATTCCTCCGTTTCCTGATGGGGGATATGGATGGGACGCTTCGTTGAAGGCGCGGACAGATCC
>NZ_SPVJ01000135.1:0-2756 GCF_004634465.1 Bradyrhizobium sp. MOS001 | reverse complement strand
TGCTGATTCCGCTCGATGTCGCCCACCATTCCAGAATGATCTCGCCCACCGTTCCGATTTGATGTCGCCCACCATTCCGAGATGATCTCGCCCACCATTCCGGGATGATGTCGCCCGGGGTGACGAGGCCTCTTCTGGCTCCGATACGGTCCCGCCTTTCGGCTTTGCGAAGGGGGACCTGGATGCCGACGGAGAGGTTTGCGATGCGCCATGTGCGCGATGTGATCAGATTGAAGTCGGCCGGGATGCCGACCCGCGAGATTGCGCGGCGGGTCGGCACGGCCCCTTCGACGGTGCGGTTGACGATCCGCCGGTTCGAGGCGGCGGGGCTGACCTGGCCGTTGCCAGACGACGTCACCGACACGGTGCTGGAGGCCCGGCTGTTCGCCAACGCCGGAGCCGGTCCGGGCACCCGGCGGGGCCATCGGCGGCAGGCCGAGCCGGACTGGGCGGCGGTGCATCGCGAGCTCAAGCGCAAGCACGTGACGCTGTCGATTGTGTGGGAGGAGTACATCGCGGGCGAACCCGGCGGGTATCGCTATTCGCGGTTCTGCGAGCTCTACCGGGCCTGGGAAGGCCGGCTGTCGGTGACGATGCGCCAGTCGCATGCGGCCGGCGACAAGCTGTTCGTCGACTATGCCGGCGACGGCGTGCCGGTGGTGATCGACCGGTTCACCGGCGAACGGCGCACTGCGCAGATCTTCGTCGCGGTGCTCGGCGCATCGAGCTTCACCTACGCGCAGGCGACCTGGACGCAGGGGCTAGCCGACTGGATCAGCGGGCACGTCGGCGCCTTCGAGGCGATCGGCGGCGTGCCGGCACTGCTGGTGCCGGACAACACCAAGGTCGCGGTGATCAAGGCCTGCCTCTACGATCCGCAGATCAACCGCAGCTACGCCGATATGGCGGCGCATTACGGCACCGCCATTCTGCCGGCCAGGCCACGACGGCCACGGGACAAGGCCAAGGTCGAGCAGGCGGTCCTCATGGTCGAGCGCTGGCTGCTCGGACGGCTGCGCCACCGGATCTTCCACAGCCTCGCTGAGGTCAACGCGGCGATCGCCGAGTTAATGACCCGGCTCAACGAGGAGCGGCCGATCCGGCGGCTCGGCGTCACCCGCCGCAAGCTATTGGAGGAGATCGACCGGCCGGCACTGAAGGTCTTGCCGGAGAGCCCTTACGTGTTCGCCGAGTGGCGGATCTGCCGGGTCAGCATCGACTATCACGTCGAGGTCGAGGCGCATTACTACAGCGTCCCGCATCGCTTCGTCCGCGCCGAGGTCGAGGTGCGCTTCACCGCCCGCACCGTGGAGATTTTCCACAAGGGCGAGCGGATCGCCGCGCATCAACGCGTGAGCGGCAACCACAAGCACACGACCGTACCGGAGCACATGGCCTCCAGTCATCGGCGCTACGCCGGCTGGACCATCGAGCGCATCCGCAAGGATGCAGCCACGATCGGGCCGGCCACCGCGGCGCTGTGCGATCTGATCCTGGATGAACGCACGCACCCCGAGCAGGGCTTCCGCGCCTGCCTCGGCATCATCCGGCTGGCCCGCTCCTACGGGCAAGAGCGGCTCGATGCCGCAGCCATGCGGGCGATCGATATCGGCGCGCGCACTTACGGTTCGGTCAAATCGATCCTCGCCAACAATCTTGATCGGCGTCCTTCACCCAAGCGCTCCGCGGACGACGCGCCGATCCTCCATCCCAACATCCGCGGGCCGCGCTACTACAATTAGGAGATCACGCCTTGCTCACCCATCCGACCCTCGATCAGCTCCATCAGCTCGGCCTTCACGGCATGGCCAAGGCCTTCGCCGACATCGAAGCCGGCGGCGAGGCCGCCAGCCTCGGCCACGCCGAATGGCTTGCGCTCCTGCTCGAACGTGAAGCGTCGCTGCGACGCGACAAGCGACTGTCGAAGCGGCTTCAATATGCCAAGCTGCGCCAGCAGGCCTGCGTCGAGGACATCGACTATCGCACCCCGCGCGGCCTCGACCGCAGCCTCTTGACGATGCTGGTCGAAGGCCAATGGATCGCCGACCACGCCAATCTTTTGATCTGTGGCCCGTCCGGCGTCGGCAAGAGCTGGCTCGCCTCGGCGCTCGGCAACAAAGCCTGCCGCGACAATCGCTCCGTGCTCTATCAGCGCGTCCCGCGACTGTTCAGCGATCTGGCCTTGGCGCGCGGTGACGGCCGCCACCCCCGCCTGCTGCGCGCGCTCGGCCGCGTCGATCTCCTCATCCTCGACGACTGGGGCCTCGAGCCGCTCGACGCCGCGGCCCGCCACGACCTCCTGGAGATCCTCGAGGACCGCTACGGCCACCGCTCCACCATCGTCACCAGCCAGCTTCCCGTCGATCAATGGCACGCGCTGATCGGCGACCCCACCTACGCCGACGCCGTTCTCGACCGCCTGGTCCATAACGCCCACCGGATCGATCTCAACGGCGAGAGCCTGCGGCGAACCCGTAAGCCCGGCCGAAAGGCCTGAGCCCGTGGCCCTGTGGACATGCCGCTGCGCTTGGACAACGCGAAGGGCGTTGCCCACATGCCCACAGCAGGAGCAGCAAAAAACAAGTCCTTCGAGCCGCGATTCAAGATTGACCACGCGGCTTCGCCGATGCCAGAAACCAGACAGCCAGAACGCCTCGCGCCCCGGGCGACATCAAATCGGAAGGGTGGGCGAGATCATCTCGGAATCCTGGGCGAGATCAAATCGGTACACCCGGGCGAGATCATCGGAATCCGCA
>NZ_SPVJ01000134.1:0-2935 GCF_004634465.1 Bradyrhizobium sp. MOS001 | reverse complement strand
CGGCATCGGGCCGCGCCGCAGAGTGCGCCATAAATCCATACTTCGCGGGCGTGGAAAACCCCGCAGCTTATCGGCGGCACGGCCGCCGCGCCTACTAGGACAGTTGCGAGAGACGCCCAGCCCGCCATCGTGAATCGGCGGCCCTTTGCTTTTCCACACCCACGACGCGCCGTAGCTCGCGCGCGTAGCCGGCGGGAGTTGACTTGAAGGTTTAGCGACCGGGCTCCGATCGCAGGTGAGATCCTGATAACGGAGTTAGACTTCACCGTGGCAGGCGCTGTTCAGCCGCGCCAGCGTGCGACAGACGGCCCTTATTTGCCCTTCCCTTCGCGTCGATGTCGCTCCGCTGGGTGCATAGCGGGGCCGCTTGATTGAGCGCAAGGCACGATATTCAGCCGCCTCAAGCTCCCTCTCGGTCCACACCGCGCACCGGCGGCGTTAGCAAATTCTCCGCAAAGCTGTCGCGCATAACGCTAGAAGCACCTGACGCGAATTGTGTCGACTCCCAGGTGAAAAGGATGTCTAGTCGCTCGCATCACCGCCCCGCCCATGGCCTCCGTCGGTGATGAGAACGCCAGTTGCGCTCCCGCCTAATCAAACAGGGGGCACCGTATGAAGCGGAACAGTAGAGTTCTCCGTTCCTGTAACCACAAACTCGAAATAGTTTTGCTCGTCGCTTTGCTGAGTATGATCACTTGGCTTTGGCTCGCCATCTGATCGCAATGTGGTGCATCCTCATCACCGTGGAGCCCCGCGGTGATGGGCCTCAACGGTTCATGCCCCGGAACGGTTATAGGTTCCATCAAATTAGGGACACCTCGCAGACGTCCCTATGGGAAAGGCCGCAGCGCGGTTCCAGCCCCCCACTGCGGCCATCCCGGACAAATTAGAAAATGGTGCTTAAATCTCGCCGGTGTTCTCACAGTAGAACACCCCGTTCCGTAAACGGAATCCGTAATACTACCGGAAAGCGATATTCCAGCCATTGTCACTTGAGAGCGAACATGGCACACTTCGCTTTCCAGCCCCAATGCTCCAGGCTGCCGATTCAATTGCGGATCAGAGCGCCGGGAGTGCCTAGGCCCGCCAGCGTATGCCGGCGGGCCTTGTCGTTTTAACGCTCAGCCGGCGGCGATGCGTCGCGAGCCGTTGCCGATCGCGCTCCTGATCCACCGGGCGCCCTCTTTGACCCATGGCGATATATCGGACATACTCGCGCTATGGTTGCTTTGGATGAGATCGAACGAAACGCAGCACAGGCGCAATTAAAACGCCTGGAAGGCCTCGTTGAGGATATACGCAAGGCGCTTGGTGGCCCGAGCAATGCCAGCGAGAAGGTGGCATGGCTCAGGGAATTGCTCGCCGTTCAAGGGTATCGCGTCGACGGCCACTAGGCCCGCCCGCGTGAACCGGCGGGCCATGATCGCGAGTTAGCCAACCCTTAGATTCTCCGCGCTGCTCTTGCCACGCTTCCGATCTACCTGGACCTCATAAGAAATCTTTTGTCCCTCGGCGAGACCAGAGAGACCGGCGCGCTCTACTGCGCTGATGTGCACGAAAACATCCTGGCCGCCGTCATCAGGCTGGATGAAGCCAAATCCCTTCGTCGCGTTAAACCACTTAACGACACCTATAGCCACGTCGTTTCTCCCCATGAATTCGAAACGTGAAAGGATGGGATTACGAATCTGGCGAAACAAAGGGGGGTGCTATACGAGGGCGGCGGCCCAACCATGTTTGCACGGATCGGAGTTATACGCGCATTGAAGCGCCGCCCTTAGACGCGCCTCAACTTTCCGGCTTCGCTTTCCAGCCGCTCGGCCGCGTTTCGATAGTTTTGGGCCATCTCTTCCAGAGCTTCCCGGCCGAGACCCGGAAGGCAGAGCTTCGCTTGCTCCAGACACAGCCGCTACATGGCGCGAAAATATGCGCTCGATTCTCGTCTGCTCACGTGCAATATGACCTAATTCAGCACATATCCAATAGCGGGAAACTGGAACTCAGCGCAACCTGAAAATCGGCTCGCCAGCGTGAACCGGCCGGTCTCGGAGATCCTGAGCGTGCAGCTTTTAAAAGAATGAACTCGCCCATCTTAGACACGATCAGCGCATGGTTTCAAAATCTCGGCAGTCTTACACCGGGTTCGGCAATGGCAGTCGGCCTCGTATTTCTGGCAATGGCCTTTATCGTGCTCCCCCGTACGCCGCTGATTTGTGCCGCCGGTGCCGCCTTTGGCTGGAAAGTCGCCGGGATCATCCTGTTGAGCGGAGCCATTGGCGCCATCATGGCTTTCCTGACGTCCCGCTATATCGCATCGAACTGGTTTCGAAAAAGGCTCGAGGGGAAGCCTAATTTCGGCGTCATTGCACAAGCAGTAGATGAGGAAGGTTGGCGCATTATCGCGCTAATGCGGCTGGGTGTGCCCCTTCCAGGCGCGGTCCAGAACTACCTGTTCGGTCTGACGAGGATTGACATCTCAACCTACTCGATCTCAACCTTCGTTTTCACTGCGCCGCAAGTCTTCCTGTATTCCTTTCTGGGCGCGACTGGCCGAGCCTCGCTTCTCGACGAAAATCTAGGCATCTCGCTGATCGCTATGGCGCTGATCATCGCAATTGTGGCCCTGATAGCATGGCGGGTACGAGTTTTACTGTCGCGGCGAGCGCCGCTGGCCTAGACATGCGAGCGCTCGAAACATGTTCAACGGCGCCGCAGCTTAAGTTGAGAAAGAGCCCGCCGGAGCGAACCGGCGGGCCTTTTGCTTTTAGCCTCAGCCGGCGGCGATGCGACGCGAGCCGCTGGCAGTCGTGCTTACCCTGCGACAGCCGGCCCTCATTTGCCCTTCCCTTCGCGTCGATTTTCAGCCGCGCTGGGTGGCGGCCCGCTTCCATGGCGCGATAAAAACGCTGGAATCTCCGGTTTTGTCGCGGCGGAA
>NZ_SPVJ01000133.1:0-2959 GCF_004634465.1 Bradyrhizobium sp. MOS001 | reverse complement strand
TGATTGCGGGACATCCCGCCCTCGATCGCGGACACGACACGCTTGCGAAGATCCAGAGAATAAGGCTTGCCCATCCATGCTGGCCTCCAACCCAGCCAGAATGGTGAATCAGAAACACACCGATTTGGGAATCCCAAATCGATTCAACCTAACCCCATCCCGCTTTAGTCCTCGCTGGCCGCCGCGGAGCGATTGCGCAAGTAAGCCTGCGACAACAGGAAGAACAGTGCGCGCTCGCCATGATACTTGGCGGACGGCCGGGTGCGCTCGAAGCCATCGGCAAATATCTTGCCGGACTGGCACACCTGCCATCGCCAGCCAAACCGCTTACGCCTGGTGATGATCACTTCAAACATGCCGACGGGCTTGGTCCCCTGCTTCTGCCGGTCTCGCAAGTCATGCGCCTGCTCCGGCCTCCCCCGTTAGACGGATGCCCGACATATAGCGCAGCAGGACGGAAAGAGAATAAAATTGATTATCGGAAATCCGTATCTTCCACCGGCTATGACGAAGTCGCGACGCTTGCGGAATAAGCCTGTGCCGGCGGTGTTAATCGCTTCCTTCAACGCTGCTTGCAACGCTGCTTGCAACGCTGCTTGGTAGCGCTGGCAAAGGTATTCAAGTCGGAACACAAGACGCGCATGCCCGGTAAGCGAACGCTCACCGGGCATTCACGCCGCAGCTCAGCGGCCGACTCGCGCCTGGAGATGCGCAGGATAGCGGTCGCCCTGCACGGCGACCTTGGACAGCACCCCTGCAATTGCAGTGAGGTCCGCGTCCGACAGCGTCACCGCAGCCGCGCCGAGATTTTCCTCGAGCCGGTGCAGCTTGGTGGTGCCCGGGATCGGCACGATCCACGGCTTCTGCGCGAGCAGCCAGGCCAACGCGATCTGCGCCGGCGTCGCTTTCTTCATTGCGGCGATCTCGCCAAGCAGATCGACGAGGGTCTGATTGGATTTGCGTGCGCTGGATGAGAAGCGCGGCACGATGTTGCGGAAGTCGCTCGCATCGAACGTCGTGCGCTCGGTGATCGCGCCGGTGAGAAAACCCTTGCCGAGCGGGCTGAACGGAACGAAGCCGATGCCGAGCTCTTCCAGCGTCGGCAAGATCTCCTGCTCCGGCTCGCGCCACCACAGCGAATACTCGCTTTGCAATGCGGTCACGGGCTGCACCGCATGGGCGCGGCGAATGGTCTGCGCGCCCGCCTCCGACAAGCCAAAATGCAGCACCTTGCCGGCCTGGATCAGATCCTTGACCGCGCCCGCGGTCTCCTCGACCGGCACGTCGGGATCGACGCGGTGCTGGTAGAACAGATCGATGCGATCGGTCTTGAGCCGCTTCAGGGCTGCCTCCGCCACCGCCTTGACGTTGGCGGGCCGGCTGTCGAGCCCGGCCTCGACCTTGCCGCCCTTGAAGCCGAACTTGGTGGCGATCACGACCTTGTCGCGGAACGGCTGAAGCGCCTCGCCGAGCAGCTCCTCGTTGGCAAAGGGCCCATAGGCCTCGGCGGTGTCGAAGAAGGTCACACCGCGCGCGACGGCGGTCCTGATCAGTGCGATCGCCTGCGACGTCTCGGTCGCCGGGCCATAACCGTAGCTCAGGCCCATGCAGCCGAGGCCGAGGGCCGAGACCTCGAGGCCGCTCTTGCCCAATGTTCGCATCTGCATCGTCAGCTCTCCCTTGAGTTCATGTTCGGCAGCGAATTTAGGCCACGCGCCGGCCCGCGATTAGATGATAAAAGCGGTATGTACTGATGAGATGGATTCATGAATGACCCGCACCAACGTCAATGACCTCCTGGCCTTCCTTGCGGTCGCGCGCGAGCGCAGCTTTACCCGCGCGGCAGCCCAGCTCGGTGTGTCGCAGTCGGCGCTCAGCCATACTGTGCGCGGCCTGGAGGAACGGCTCGGCCTGCGGCTGCTCACCCGCACCACCCGCAGCGTCGCGCCAACGGAAGCGGGCGAACGTCTACTTCGCAATGTCGGGCCGCGCTTTGCGGAGATCGACGCAGAGCTGTCGGCGCTGACCGCGCTCCGCGAGACGCCGGCGGGCACCATCCGCATCACCACCGGCGAGCACGCCGCACAGACGGTGCTGTGGCCGGCGGTCGCAAAGCTGCTGCCGCGCTACCCCGATATCAAGGTCGAGCTCGTCGTCGACTATGGCCTGACCGATATCGTCGCCGAGCGCTACGACGCCGGCGTGCGCCTCGGCGAGCAGGTCGCCAGGGACATGATCGCGGTGCGGATCGGGCCGGAGATGCGCATGGCCGTGGTCGGCGCGCCCGCCTATTTCGCCGCGCGGGGCAAGCCGAAGCTGCCGCAGGATCTCACGGAGCACAATTGCATCAACCTCCGCCTGCCGACCTATGGAGGGATCTATGCCTGGGAGTTCGAGAAGCGCGGACGCGCGATGAAGGTGCGGGTCGACGGCCAGCTCGTGTTCAACACCGGCCTGCTCAGGATGAATGCCGTGCTGGCGGGGCTTGGCCTTGCCTATATCCCCGACGATCTCGTCAAGCGCGAGATCGCCGACGGCCGGCTGATCCGCGTGCTCGCCGACTGGTGCGCACCGTTTGCGGGCTATCACCTCTATTATCCGAGCCGTCGGCAGCCGACGCCGGCGTTCGCCGTGCTGGTGGAGGCGCTGCGCTATCGGAAGTGACGGGGCGCGGCCCTCCTCCTGGTCATTGCGAGCACTGCGAAGCATCCAGAATCTTTCCGCGGAGGTACTCTGGATTGCTTCGCTGCGCTCGCAATGACGGTGGGGAAACAGCTGCGCGTCGAAACTGCGCTCTCGTGCCCCGGACGCAGCGCAGCGCTTCTTCAGCGGTGCGCTGCTGAGCCGGGGCCCATCTATCGAGTCGTTCGTGAAGAACTGGCGGCGGCGCCCGGCTCAAGCGGTGTTTCGAGCCGGGACGGTCTCGAAGAAGGCTCGGATGATGACACGCAAGAGCTCT
>NZ_SPVJ01000132.1:0-3030 GCF_004634465.1 Bradyrhizobium sp. MOS001 | reverse complement strand
GGCTCTGACTCATATGTGGAACGGCCCGGGCTGCAAGATCTTTCTCTGGTTGAACAAGGGATGACGGTGCGGTCATATGTCCGGCCTTTGAACGCGGCACCCGGCCGCTGGCCACGATGATATCCGCGGAAGCAATCGCCCAATCAATTTCTCGCGCTCGAAGCGCAGTGAGTCAGGCGGTCTGATTGCTACCGAGAATGTCGTCATTCAGGGTTCATCCAGATTTGCACCTTGCCTCTTCGGCAGCTTCTGCTTCTGCCGGTGAGCTTTAAGATTTCAGCATTGCCGCCGGTGGCTGATAGATGCCGCCTCTGACCAGCAAAGCCCAGATGGTGCGCGCAATCTTGTTGGCCAGCGCCACCGACACGACCTTCACCGGCCGTCTTTGCAGCATGGTCCGAACCCAGAGCGGGACCTTCAAGCCTCTTTTGGCAAGCTTGATGATCGAGGTCGCGCCGACGATCAAGAGCGTCCGGAGTTGCCGATTTCCACGTTTTGATATCGCCACGAGCCTTTCTTTCCCGCCGCTAGACCGTGCCCTCGGCGTTAGCCCCGTCCAAGCCGCAAAATCTCGTGCGGTCGCAAAGCCACGAGGATCCAAGACCGATGTCCGAACAGTAGCTGCGATGAGAGGACCGACACCGGGTATGCTCATCAGACGCCTAGCATCTGGATCCTTTCTGACGACAACCATAATCTCCCTGTCAAGCTTCTCTATGCGGGTTGTAAGTAGCTCAATCTGTTCAGCGAATTGGATCAGGGCAAAGCGGGCGGCGCCGGGGATCCTGTTATCTCTTTCATCGCGAAGCAGCACCAGGAGCTTCGCGATGCTTGCCATGCCTGTCCCCGCGATGATGCCCAACTCGGCCATATGAGCGCGCAGGGCATTTGCAGTCTGGCTGCGCTGCTTCATCAACATCTCTCGCGTTCGCAAAATCATGCCGGCTGCTTGTTGTTCGACGGTCTTCACCGGTACGAACCGCATTGTCGGGCGGGTGACCGCCTCACAAATGGCTTCAGCATCCGCCATGTCGGTCTTGTTTCGTTTGACGTAGGGCTTCACGTAGGCTGGCGGCATCATGCAGACCGAGTGGCCCAAGGCCGCGATCTCGCGCGCCCAGTGATGTGCACTCGCACAAGCCTCCATGCCTACCAAGCAGGCGGGGAGTCCTCGAAAGAATGGCAACACCTGCGATCGTCGCAACGTGCGCCGAACCAAAACTTCTCCGTTTTCGGCGATGCCGTGAACTTGAAAGATCGACTTGGCCAAATCCAAACCCACCGTGATAATCTTTTCCATGGAACGGTCCTTCCTTTGTGGCGCCTCTCCAAGCGACCACGTTAGGCACTTTTGATGCCGGTTCGAAGGGCCGTTCCACACCATCACTTTTGATGCAGTTCGAGGGATGTCTGGCGCTTTGATTTGGGGGAGAATCAGCGCCATGCAGCAGGCACTCCAGCGCTCCAGTCTGGTGCCGAGTGGATTTGTTGTAGAGAGTGCGTACTACGAAGGTGATAAGGCTGTTATTGCGGTCCGGGCGTCGGGAAGCATTGGTCTGTGCCCATCTTGCGGAACGGTTTCCCGACGCGTCCATAGCCGATACCGGCGTCGTGTGACTGATCTTCCCCTTTCGGGGCGGATCGTACAGCTTCTGGTGATTGCTCGTCGCTTCCGTTGCGGCGCCGTCCTATGCGGGCGCCAAATCTTCACCGAGCGCTTCGCCGAAGGGGTGCTGGCACCGTCGGCGCGACGCACGGCAAGGCTGGACTCTATCGTCCATCACCTCGGTCTGGCACTTGGCGGTCGACCGGCAGCAGGCTTCGCAAAACGGCTAATGCTGCCGGTGAGCAAGGATACGCTCCTTCGCGTGGTCCGACGCCGTAGCCGTCCGCCAGCTGATCCGCTCAGGGTTATCGGCATTGATGATTGGGCCTGGCGGCGCAACCACAGATACGCCAGCATCATCTGCAACCTGGAGCGGCGCCGAGTAGTCACCCTGCTCCCGGATCGGGAGCCCGCAACTGCCCAAGCCTGGCTCGCTGCTCATCCCACGATCGCGATCGTTGCCCGTGACCGTGGTGGGGGATATGGCGAAGCGACAGCAAGAGCCTTACCGCATGCGGTACAGGTTGCAGATCGTTGGCATCTGATGGAGAACGCCAGTCGGGCCTTCCTCGATGCCGTTCGCAAATCGATGCGCCAGATACGCACAGTGATCGGCGCGACCACGATTGATCCCAAGCTGCTAACAGCCGCAGAGCGGATCCAGTATGAGGGTTATCTGCGCCGCGAGGAGACCAATGCGGCTATCCTGGCTCTGTCGAAGAATGGCATACCCATCAAGCAGATCGTGCGTCAGACTGGTCACAGCAGGCAGCTGGTACGGCAGGCGATTCGCGGCGAACGACACGATGTCTTCCGGACCCGGCAAAGTTCGTTGGACTTACACTTGCCGTGGCTCGACGATCAGTGGGCGTCCGGCTGCCGAAACGGGGCTGAACTTTGGCGTCGTTTAACGGCGCGTGGCTTCAGAGGCTCGCTCCGCGTCATCAGCGAGTGGGCGACCCGCAGACGAAGGGCTGAAAAGCCCGACGCACGAAACCTTCAGCGGATTCCATCGGCCAGAACGATCGCGCGCCTCATGACAATCGGCGGAGATCTGCTCACGAAAGCAGAGACCGTCACGGTCGCGGCAATCGAAGCTGGCGTACCATCCTTGGTCGAGGCTCGCGAGATCATCGCCGAATTCCACTTGATGATCCGACGCAGAGCCGAAGCAGGGCTCACGCCGTGGATCGACCGCGCCCGCGCCAGTCTCGTGACTTCCTTCGCCAGCGGCGTCACGAAGGATGAAGCGGCGGTTCGGGCGGCAATCACTTCGCCCTGGTCCAACGGACAGACTGAAGGTCAGATCACCCGCCTCAAGCTCGTGAGAAGGCAGATGTACGGTCGCGGGAAAATCGATCTCCTTCAGGCCAGGCTAATCGGTGCAGAATAATCGGAGCTGCACCAAAATTGCGTCAGAGCCA
>NZ_SPVJ01000131.1:0-3083 GCF_004634465.1 Bradyrhizobium sp. MOS001 | reverse complement strand
GCGCCGCAATCGGCCACGCACTCGATGCCTTCACCCCCGAGGAATGCGCCAATTACCTGAAAAATTCAGGCTATCGAACTTAATGCCATCACGCTTTAGCGGCGGGAGCAGCAGACAGCTCCATCCGGGCTACGAGCCTCACCTCAGATGTCGACGACCAGCTTGCCCTTGGCGGCGTGATACCGGATCAGAGCGTAGGCATCGCCAACACTTTCCAGCGTGAAGCGCCTTGCATCGACGAGCGGCGCGAGCTTGCCGGCTTCAACCAGGCGCGTCGCTTCCGCCATGATCTCACCGTGATGCGCGCGGCCTTCGCCTGATAGCAGCGGCAGCAGCGTGAACACACCGGAATAGCTGGCGGCGCGGAACGACAGCGGCGCAAGCGCGTGCGTGCCCCAGCCCAGCGCGCTCACCACATGGCCAAAACGGCGCACGGCTTCGAAGGAGGCATCGAGCACCTTGCCGCCGACGGTGTCGTAGACGATGTCGAAGCCGCGGCCGCCGGTATGCTCTGCAACGTAAGCTTCGATCGCAGTGCCGCGGTCGATGAACACAGCGCCAAAGCCTTCGATGGTGGCGCGCTGCGCTGCCGAGCCGGTCGCGAACACGTCTGCTCCGATGGCGCGCGCGATTTGGATCGCGACGTGGCCGACGCCGCCGGCACCGCCATGAATCAAAACCTTCTGGCCGGCCATCAGCGCCGCGCGATCGATCAGGCCTTCCCAGGCCGTGATGAAGATCAGCGGCAGGGCGGCCGCTTCGCGCATGCTGAGATTGGCGGGCTTGGGCGCCAGCAGGTCGGCATCGACCGCGGCGAACTCGGCGAGCGATCCCGGCACGCCGCCGACGCCGCCGGTCATGCCATAGACCTCGTCGCCCGGCTTGAACCGCGTCACGTCGCGCCCGGTCTGCTCGACCACGCCGGCGAGATCGATTCCGAGAATGGCGGGCAGCGGATGGCGCGCATGCGCCGCCGCGCCGGCATGAATCTTGGTGTCGAGCGGATTGACCCCGCTCGCATGCACCCGCACCAGCACCTCGCGCGGCCCGACCTCGGGCGTGGAGACGGTTGAGAGGCGCAGCGGCGCGTTGTGGGTCTCCAGGATCGCAGCCCGCATCGTCGATTGTCTCGTCATGATCGTCTTGCTCCGTTGTTGGCCTCCAATATGCCCATGAATTTTTGCATGGAAATAAACAAGGATGTACGACGATCGTGCATTTCTGTATGAGGTCATTTCGATGGACTGGAGCGATCTGCGCATCTTCCTGGCGATTGCGCGCGAAGGCACGCTCGGAGCTGCCGCGCGCAAGATCGGCCAGACCCAGCCGACGATGGGGCGGCGGCTTCGCGCGCTCGAAACCGCGCTGGGACAAACGCTGTTCCAGCGCACCGCCGATGGTTTTGTGCTGACCGACGAGGGCGCCGCCGTGCTGCGCCACGCCGAGCGGATCGAGGAGGAGGCGCTCGCGCTTCAGCGCCACGCCTCGGGTGCGGAGACGCAGCTCGACTGCATGTTGCGGCTGTCGTCGTCGGACTGGTTCGGCACGGTGATGCTGTCGCCGGTGATCGCCGCCTTCGGCAAGCGCCATCCCAAGGTGATCGTCGAGCTCCTGACCGATGCGCGCCTCTACAGCCTGCCGCGGCGCGAGGCCGATCTCGTCTTCCGCATCAAGCCGTTCAGCGAGCCCGAGGTAATCTCGAGAAAGCTGCTCCACATTCCCTACGCGCTGTATGGCAGGAAGGGCAGCAAGCCGCCGCGCGCCGGCGACGGAAGCGGCGCCCGTGTCGTCACCATGAATGCCGAATTCGCCGACATGCCAGATGCGATCTGGTTGAAGCGCGCGCTGCCGAATGCGGAGATCGCCTCGCGCAGCAACAACCGCCAGGCGCAGGCGGAGCTGTGTGCCTGCGGCGGCGGGTTTGCCGTGCTGCCACGCCCCCTCGGCGACCGCGATCGCCGTCTCGTCGCGCTCGACATCGGCGCAACGCCGCCCGGCCGCGACACGTATGTCGGCTATCACCGCGATCTCCGGCGCCTGGCGCGCCTGCGCACGCTGCTCGATCTGGTGATTGAAAGGTTGGAGGCGCCTTCGTAGCCCGTAGGGTGGGCAAAGGCGCGCACTTCGCGCGCCGTGCCCACCATCTCTCAACAATCGCATCTGGTAAGGGTGGGCACGCTCCGCTTTGCCCACCCTACGCATCCACAATCCCTTGCGTTGCCCGTCGGGCAAAACACGCCAATCGTCGGTCAATGCGTGCCTACAAAAATATTCCACTTTACCGAAATTCGGAATTGACGGATAGTCCGCATCAACCCGGCCCAAGGAAGAGGGGCGTATCGCGATCGTCACGAACGCGGGCCGGGCGGCGGTGGACGTGGGGCACACTGGTGCGAAGGTGATCGCAGGGCGGGAAACCGTGAGCGAGACATGTCGTACGCACGACCGGTGTGATCCACGTACGGCCAAATCGTGTCGTCCTGGCGCCCGGGGTCTGTGCGCCAAGTCTTGTGGTGGTGCGTGTTGCCCAGCCGGGCGGGCGCATCAGCCATCTGCAAGGCGACGGGGGCAATAGTGCATCGCTCCCCGGGGCGAGCACGACATAAGCCGTTCCAACTACTGCGCAGGGAAGGCCGGGATGTCTTGGCTACACCTGTATGCCGCTGTGCAGATTTCTCACCACAATTTCGCACAGTGGACCGCGGGTGCCAGCGGGCTCCCGGTCTTCCCTGCGCCCTCTTTCATTCGAGGATGAGGCGATCAGGCAAAGCTCGGGCGAAATGCGCCGCGAGGATGCTAGCCCATGTCAGTCATTCAACGACGCTCTCGTGCCCCGAACGCAGCGCAGCACGAAGTGATACGCTGCAGAGCCGGGGCCCATGCGTCAGCGTGTTGTGTCATCTGCTGGGTCCCTGTGTCTTGGAAGTCTGTCAGGATGGGGTGGGCGGGAAGCCGTTGGGTCCTTGGCGCTTGACGCCGTGATCTCTCCCGCCCGTTCCATCTATCAACCTGAACAGTTGCACGAGGCTGCGGCAACAGACCTCGCATCACAGGGACAGGCACCGTGATCATACCCCTTCGTT
>NZ_SPVJ01000130.1:0-3105 GCF_004634465.1 Bradyrhizobium sp. MOS001 | reverse complement strand
TGGTGCGGAAGCCGTCGAGCGCGGAGGCGCCGTCGGCGTAAGTCATGATGCGGTAGCCTTCCGTCTCCAGCGCGATCGAGACGGATGTGAGAATGTTGCGGTCGTCGTCGACCAAAGCGATTGTGGGCATGAGCCTCTGCTTTCTGCTTTCCGTTTGGGTCGTGGCTTGAAACGGCGAGCAATCCAGTGATGTGCCGCATACATGGTGCCGAAGTCGGCGATCGAACCTTGTCGCCGAGCAAGGCAAACTGGGCTGAGGTGTGACCAAGTTCTACAAAGCGCAACAGATTCGCCCCGTTTCGCCCCTTAACCTGACCCCGGTTTACCCGAAAAAAGACCTCCCTTGCAACCAGCTGACCCGAGAAGGCCGATGCACCCGCCCCCCGATTTCGACCCTCGGGCCAGTACGCCTATCCGGTCCGGATTGTATCCTTCAATCCCGTCGAAGGGTGGTCCCGGGATGCGACTTCCGACGTCGCGGACGCCCGGGATCACCGGACGCGGAGCGCAGAGCGCAAAAAAAAAAAACCCCGCCTAAGCGGGGCTTTTGAAAGTAGCTGTTCCATTTCGAGCGCATCAGGAAGCTTTGGGGAGCCCACCCGACACGATGAGGTTGGTGGAGTTAGCCGGTTCCGTCAATCAACCTTTGTTAATTCGCCCAAGAAAAAACGGCCCCCTGGCCCAGCGCGCAGCCGACACCGACTCCGAGATTTCATCTGCGCTGCATGCCTTCATCGCCGCCAACGCCACACGGCGCCTTGACATGCAGTTGGCCCTGCCCTTGCGCGGGATCGCCTGGCGCGCAACGCAGGTGAGCGAAAACAATCGAGTCAATGGCCCGGCCCTGACTCGGTTGTTGAAGGTCGACGCTTTGGCAGCGCGTGGTATCGCAAAGAGATACCGAGCTGATGCGCTTTGAGGGCCACCGCCGGGGCGCCTCGGTTTAATTCAGCGGCTATCTTTTCGCGCCGGTGATTCCCGGCCATCGCCTTGAGCTTCTCAATCTCTTCTGAGGTCCACGGGTGGCGAACAGGATGTGCCATATGGCGGCCTCCAGTAGGCTCCTCAGCACAATATCCTCCCTGATCAAAAGTTTCATTCCGCCCTCTTGGATAGATCGGCAATACGGCACGTCGGCTCTGTTATGAGCGCCACCGCGCTAACCGCGAAAAATCTAGAAGCACACCGCAGAACGACCCTTTGCAGACCCGGAGACGGCCGCGCGCAAGCTCCTCGAAACGCAGCCAACATCGCGGCCGGGGGCGCCAGCAACTTGACATTGTACCTTAGTACAATGACCAAAGGTCACACATTCAATGAATATGCTCGCTCGTCGAACGACCTGCGGGCACGAGAAGGATTTTTCAAAGTATTTGATGCGGAAGAGGAATGACCGATGTTTGTGCGTACCACAGCGGATCGCCGACTTCAGCCCAATACGCTCGATGAATTCGGTTTAGCGGGTACATTCAACCGAATCATCGGCCTCAGCGAATTTAAATACCGAAAAGAAACCGAAATCTTCGGTGAAAAAGAGCCCGCTGTGTATGTCTATCAAGTCAAGCATGGTGCGGTGCGAAGTTACAAGTTGCTCTCGGACGGTCGGCGTCAAATCGCCGCCTTTCACTTAGTGGGCGATATCTTCGGGATTGAGAATGGCGACACGCATCGATTTACCGCAGAGGCGGTCGTCGACACCGTCGCGCGCCTGATTAAGCGAGAAAGCATTCAATTGGTGGCCGCAAGAGACGCGGTTGTCTCGCACAACCTGCTCAGCATGACTACCCGCAACCTGGAGCACGCAGAAAACCATATGCTGCTTCTGGGCCGCAAGACCGCGGTAGAAAGGGTTGCCGCCTTCTTACTTGAGATGGATTGCCGCACCGGAGCAGACAATGTGTCGCTCCCGATGACTCGTCGCGACATTGCGGACTATCTCGGCCTGACGTTGGAGACGGTTTCTCGCGTGCTATCTAGCTTGCGTAAAGCGGGCGTCCTTACGTTCCTCGACGGCGATCAGCGAGAGATCATGTTAAACGACAGGAGCCGGCTTGCCGATTTCGATCGGCAAGAACCGGCACAACCCTGATACCAAAAGCGACGAGCCGTACTGGCGACGATGATGAATACGCAGACTCACATCATGATCGCGGATATTGCGGGAGCTAGCACGAAGGTCCGTTGACTTAGATCAAGGATTGCCGGCGATCTAGGTTCAAGGCCTCTGCCATGAACAAGCCTTCCGAAACCGAGCCCAAGCCAACCGAACCCGAGCCCAAGCCAACTCGCTTGGAGGAGGCGCGCCGGATCGTTGAGGATTATGCGGATGACCTTCGCGAGTTCATCCGAAAGCTCCGTGAGAAGATGAATTGAAGCGGATTGGCGCCGGGCTCAGATATGAGATCGAGCGCGGCTGGTGATCGCAGCATGAAAGCGGGACGCCGCTCGGGGAGGATCTGCTGACTCGCAAATAGAAAGGTGCTGGGCGGGGTAGCCCGCCAACTGAGGCGGCCTTGCTTCGCAAAGGGCAACCGCAACGGTTGTCTTGCGCTTTCAAGTTTCTCCGTTCGGCAAAACAGTATCGACTGTGTGCTTGAGCTCATCCAGCGTGCACGGTTTGATTAAGACGGGCGTTCCTTCAAATCCGTGCGGCACGCCGCTGCTGCCGTATCCGCTCAAGAAAAAGAACGGCAGCCCTCGTCTCCTTATTGCTTCGGCAACGGGCCCCACGTTCCTACCATGCAAATTGATGTCGAGGATCGCGAGATCGTATCCTTCAATCTCAGCAATAGATCGCGCATCATCTATATTCCCCACTTCAGCGATGACCCTGTGTCCGAGTTCCTCGACCATCTCGACAAGCATCATTCGAATACGCGCCTCATCTTCCACAAGGAGTATTGACGCCTGCGTCATGTCTCGCCTCAAGCCTTGCCTAAATCGGCAGCCGAGCGCTCGTTAAGGAGCTGAGAGACCGCCGTTGTAAGCTGCGCGGGGGCAAACGGTTTCTGAAGAATTATGCTGTTGGGAACGCCTTGTGCCGGCCAGTCGTGGGCCGCTGCGCCCGATATGTAGACCACGGGCAAATTGGGATCGGTCTCGCGT